>JAZDKN010000119.1:0-5101 GCA_043803065.1 Microcaldota archaeon | reverse complement strand
GCAGCGGTTCTTCCGGAACTCGTTCTCGCGCGCGCCCTTATCTCGAAAACGCCTTCAGCAGGCGTAGCCCAACTCCAATTCCAGTTGTTTGTGCCGCTCGCCGCGATCCAATGCGCTCCGCCGTCAATAGAAACTTCGACTGCAGTTATTCCTTCGCCTGCGTTAACGCGAGCGAAGCCTTCGATTCGCGCGAACGCGTCGTAAATCACTTCGTTTGCTTGCGGCGCGGTAATGTTGATGAAGAAAAACGGGGGCGGACTCGCGCTCGGCGAAGGAACGAGAGCAAAGGCTTTAAGCAACAAGCGCGCTTTGGTGACGCCTGAATCGTTTACCGTGCCTAGGAACCATATTTCCAGATTCGCGTAACTAACGGAATAATTGACGATGATTATTGTGTCATTCCAAATCGTGTTGTTCGTGCTCGCGTTAAGCAAATTTATTAGTATGACGCTGCCGCCTATGTCTGATAAGTGTATCATAAACCCAGCAAACGAGGTTCGGTTTCCTTCTGCGAGCAAGACGTACGTTTCGTTCAACGGCGTGGGCGTCGCGCTCGCTTGCGCACTAGGCGATGGCGAAGCGTTCACGCTCGGGCTCGGCGAAGGCGTTTCGTTCGTGGGCGTTGGGCTCGCTTCACCTTCAGGCTGCCATGGCGTGGGCTCGAACGCCGGCATTGGAGGCAATTCCCAATCGTCCGGCGGCTCGGTTATTTGTTGCAGCATGAATCCGCCGGCGTTCACGCCTCTCAAAGGTTTGAGCCGAGCGATGAAGAAACGCGTTTTGGTTGCGTCAACGCTCTTCTCGTATTTTTCGAATCCCTCGCTTTCGACGCTCACATCGATTTGCGTTCTAGGCAATTCGTCGTAGTAAGCGCGTGCGTCCTGCGTTTTAGTCGCGGCGAGCGTTTCGCCGTTGCTCGTTATCGTAATGAAGCCGTCGATTTTCTCGTTAGTGTAAGCGTTGTAGACGCGTACTTCAAAACCAGCGCTGGTCGGCTGTGGACGCAAGAACAAGAAGAACACGCCTGTAAGCAAGAGCAGGAGGATGAGCAGCGCGACTACGAACGACGGTATTCCTCGCTCCTCTATGGGATTCACGAAATAATCGGTGAATTCGTACCTTCCGGCGTTTTCGAGCGCGTCGACTACGTTGTAGTACTGTTCTTCGACTAGAAAATAGGCGCCCAACAGCTTTTGTTTTAGGTTTAAAGCCATTTCTTATCGGAAATCGTTATTCTTTCAGCGCATTTAAAACCGTTCGCGGCCTTATTTCCGCTCGCTTGCGCTCGTTTGCGCTCGCTCGCACTGGTTTTCTTGACCAGGAAGAAGAGCGAAGGGTTTTAGGGGGTTTTTCGTTTGAAGTTTCGAGCTTACGCGTTTTCGCCTGAAGAATTCATCGTGGAAGAAATCACTGGAGACAGCGTTGTTCTAGAAACAGGCGCGCCCGTAAATCTCGGCAAGCCCGAAGACGCGCAACTCGAGAAAGATTATTTTTCCCGGTTCGTTTTGCAGAAAAGGAATTGGAACACGATGCAGGCGCTCGCGGAAATCAGCCGCAGGCTGCGAGTGCACCCCAAGCGCTTCGACTTCGCGGGCACGAAAGACCGTAACTCCGTTTCCACGCAGTTGTGCAGCGCTTTCGCTGTTCCGCCGGAACGCCTTCTCGCGCTCAACGACGTGCGCGACGTGCGAATTCTCGGCGCGTGGAAATCGAAACGCAAAGTCAAGCTGGGCGACCTTTCAGGCAACCGCTTCACGATAACGCTCACGAAAGAAAACTGCGGTGCGGCGCAAGCGCCGAACGCCAAGAAGATTCAAGCGAAAGCCAAAAAACTCGGTTTTCGTTTTCCGAATTACTTCGGTTCGCAACGCTTCGGTTCAATGCGCGGCAACGCTGCAGCAGTCGGCGCAGCTCTCCTCCATAAGGATTTCGAAGCAGCGGTTCTCAACTATTTGACGTTCGTGGACAAAGGCGAGCGCGAGGACGCAGCGCGAGCAGCTCGCGCGCGGCTCGCGAAAGAAAAAGATTACTCCGCAGCGCTCGATTATTTCCCGCGCTTCCTCAAGTACGAGCGAATGCTGCTCGAGCACTTGGCGCGCTCGCCCCGCGATTACGCTGGAGCGTTCTCCCGCTTTCCGCGTCATCTCCAGCTGCTGTTCGTGCACGCTTTGCAGAGCGAAATATTCAATGACGAGCTCGAAGCGCGCGAGAAAAACAAGACGTTATTCAAGCCGTTGGAGAGCGATTGGTGGTGTCCGCGGGATTCGCTTGGTTTTCCTGCGGTGAATCAAGCCAAGCAGGTTGAGGACGCGGGCGAAGTCAAGAAACTCGTCGAGGCGGGCGACGCTTTCCTCGTGGGAGAACTCGTGGGCGCCGACTCGAAGCCCACGGCCGCGCAAGAAAAACTCCTCAAAAAGAAAAAGTTGAGCGTCGAGGATTTTCGTTTCACGACGCTGCCGTGGCTGTCGACGCGCGGCGGGCGCCGCCCGCTTTTCGCGCCGCTCCTGCATTTTCCGTGCTCGGCGAAAAGCCGGTGCGCGTGCGGTTCGCTCTGCCGAGCGGGTGCTACGCGACGATCGCAGTGCAGGAATTGCTTAAACCGTGATTTCAATGGATTGTTTTCGCCAAACCGTTCGCGAAGTGCGCGCTGCCGGGCTCGAGCCGGAAATCAGGCGGCGCCTCGCCGAATTCAAAGCGTTCAGGAAAAAAGGAAGCTTGTTTCCGGAACTGTGTTACTGCCTCATGACTGCGAACGCACGGGCTGACGCTGCGTGGCGCGCTCAAAGAGAGTGCGGAAAACAACTTGCGTGCAGTCCCGCGCGGCGTTTGGCGAACACGCTTTTGGAGAAAAAAGTGCGTTTCCACAACACGAAGGCGAAACGCGTTTGCGAGGCGAGGCGTCTCGCGCCGCGCTTGAGGAAAATAATTTATTCTTTCAACGACGGCAGGCGGGCTAGGGAATGGCTTGTAGCGAACGTGAACGGCCTCGGTTGGAAGGAGGCGAGCCACTTCTTGCGAAACGTCGGGTTCGAAGACGTCGCCGTAATCGACAGGCACGTGCTTCGCATCATGCGCCGGGCAAAACTGATAAGCGAAAAACCCGCGGCTTTGACGGAAAAAAATTATTTGGCGTTTGAACGCGTCCTCGAGAAGGAAGCGCGCCGCCTTAAAATGACTTTAGCCGAGCTCGACTTGTTCTTGTGGAGCCACGAAACCGGAGTAGTCTTGAAATGAACGCTGAAAAAACCGAATTGAAAGAAAGCGAAGCGAAGGCGCGAGTGCGAATCGTCGTGCGGGGGCTCGTGCAAGGCGTTTTCTTCAGGTGGAACGCGCGCTTGCGCGCGCAGCAACTCGGAGTGTTCGGCTTCGTGCGGAATCTTGCGGACGGTGAGAGCGTTGAAGTCGTTGCGGAAGGCGAGAAGCCGCGGTTGCGCGCGTTTCTCGAGTGGTGCAAGCGCGGGCCGGACGGCGCGGAAGTGCGCGACGCGCGCGTGGAGTGGAGCGACTGCAAAAACGAGTTCTCGGACTTTCAAATTCGTTATTGAATTGTTACTGAGATTATTTTGCGAGCTACTTCTCAAGCGCTTTCTTGAGTTTTTCCGAGATTTCCGCTCCGCTGGCTTTCCCGCGCAGCTCGCGCATCACGTCGCCCATCAACGCTTGAAAGCCTTTCCCGGGATTCGTTGCAACGATTCGCGCGACAACGGCATCGACGTCGCCCGCTCTCGCGCCGCCAGCAGAAATTTTCGCGATTGCTTGCGCTGCGCCTCTCGCCGCGGCCTCGTTCAAGCAGTTTTGCAGCGATTCGCGCGGCACCGCGCCGTCTTTCACCGCTTTGAAGCACGCGAGCAAATCGTTTTCGCTTAGGCGCTCGATGCGCTTTTCAGGCGCGGTGCGCAGGAAGGCGAGTATTTCGTTCGCGGCGAGCTTCGCGTTGAGTCCCAATCGCACGGCGCTTTCCAACGCGGAAGCGTAGTCGGCGTCCATTATTTCAGTTGCTTCGCCGCGCTCGAGCCCGTACTGCACTTTCAACCGCTCGAGGCGCTTACTGCGCAACTCGGGAAGCGAGTTCTTGAGTCGCTTGATGTAATCGCTGGAAATCCTGATTTGCGGAACGTCGGTTTCGGGATACATTCGCGCGGCTCCGGGCAGGGGCCGCATGTATTCCGTTGAGCCGTCTTCGAGCGCGCGGCGCGTCTCGCGAGGCACTCCAGCGAAGAGTTCTTCAGCCCTCACCGCGATGGAATGCGCGGCGACTCGCACCTCGTGCTCGCCGCCTATTGCGATGAACAGCGCGTCTTCTGGCGCGCAACGCGTTTTCGCGCGCAGCTCGGCGAGGAGCTTGGCTCCCACGCGATTCTGCGCTTCAGGCGAGTGCTCGAAAAAGCTTTTCGCTTCAGGCGCTTTGACTCTGCAACGGTCGATGAATTCTTGTTCGAGGTCGCGCAGCGGACAAACTTTTTGCTTTATGAACGGGGCGGCGCTTGGCACGCGCAACGCCAACGCCTTGGTGTTTTTCTCAACTTTCTCGCTTTTTCCGAGGTCGGGCAAAACGAATTCAACCGCCGTCTTCTCGAATTCCGCGAACCTTGGTTGCGGCGTGCCGGTGACCGCGATTTCCGCGGCGATGCCGATTAGCGCGATTTGCCTGCGCGCCTCGTTTTCGACTATTGCGGGAATAAATTCGAGCGTTTGAACGCCTTTGATTTCAATGCGCGTTCCGCCATTGACGCTGACGCTCACGTCTTGTCGAATCGTGCCGAGCCCGCGCTTGACGCGGCAACTGCGCAGCACGTCGCCGAGGAGTCGCGCCGTTTCCATCGCTTGCTTGGGATTGCGCAGGCTCGGGTCGGTGACGAGTTCGATGAGCGGAATGCCAAGGCGGTCGAGACGGTACGTGACGCTCGTCAGAGTTTTGCTAATGTTGCGCGCGGCGTCTTCCTCGAGGGAAACGTATTGGATTACGGATTTTCCTTCGCTCGTTTCCACCGCGCCGTCCGCAGCGACGAGCATGGTGCGCTGGAATCCAGCAGTGTTCGAGCCGTCGATAACGGTTTTGCGCATTATCTGCACTTCGTTAACCGGCTTCGCGTTCAAGAGG
>JAZDKN010000118.1:0-2390 GCA_043803065.1 Microcaldota archaeon | reverse complement strand
ACCAAGGCGCCCGCGATCAAAAGCAAGTATTCGAAAGAAACCTGCCCCGAGCTTTTTTTACTGAAAAGCATTTCCTATTTCACCGTGAACGGCAAATTTACGCCGTTCCGCCTAAACCGCGGTTACCCGGATGGAGGCATTATGCTTGCTAGCGCGCTGTGAATTTCGCCGCTCCTGTTGGTTATATCAAGTTGAGCCGGTCCGAACAAGTCGCTGCGCAGCAAGAAAACTAGCAGCACGAGAATAACCAGCCCGCCCGCGATTAACAGCAGGTACTCAAAAGAAACCTGCCCCGAATTCTGCCTGGAATTCTTTTTTTCGAGAATCGACATGCTCAAACACCGCCGCCTGCGTTGCCCGCGGTTTTCCCGTTTCCGCACCGTTCCCGCGGCGTTTACTTCGCTTTTTACTTCAACACTTTTTCTTTCAGTATGTAGGCTATGAGCGTTATGAAGCCTATGACTGCCGCAACAGTAATCATGTACTCTATGGCGGCTTGCGCACGGGCTTTTTCCGCTCCTTCAGCCTTGTCCGGCTTTAACATACTATACCAGCTCCTCCGACGACCGTGAGAGAAAACCACTTGCCCGCCTCGAAAACGAGGAGGCTCATTAGAACCATGAGGGGCGCATACAATATATACTTGATTGTTTTCCCTTCTCGAATTATGCCGAGCGCGATCGAAGTAATAATAGTCTGCGCGGAAATGAACAAAAGCAAAAGCATGTTGAGTTCGCACATGTTCGTTTTAGGCGCGTTCGGAAGCGCGCCCGTGATTCCCACGTTGATGTAATTGACTATGCTGAGGGTGAAACCGAAGATGAACGGCGCGAGAAGCAACGCCGCCGTAACCAAGAAAATCACGTGCATCGTCGTGCGCGAGTAGCGTTCCCGTTTGATGCGCGAAACCTCGCGCGCGTCATCGGCGATTTGAAACATGACGTCCGCTATTCCCGCTCCCGCCCGCCTCGCGTCAGTCACTATCAAGGCGGTGCGCTTGAACAAAAGCGAGCCGGAACGCTTCGCCTGCTGGTTCAAAACCTCGTCGAAAGATTTTCCTTCGCGGATTGCGCGCAGCGAATTTCTGAAATCCTTGCTTAAAAGCCCGTAGTTCGCGTTAGCCACTTCGGTAACCGCGGATTCAGTCGTTCCGCCCGCGCGCAAGACGAAAGCCATGTGCTTGAGCACGTCGGGAAGCGCTTCCTCGATTGCGGCGATGCGCGCGTCGCGCATGTTTATGGGGATCGCGACGGTCAAGCTCAGAACCGCGATGAACGAAATCGACGAAGTAAGCAAGCTCAAGTGAAGCGCGTAGAGAATCAGGAACACCATCAACGCGAGGAAGAAGAACACGAGAAAGAACATGTTAAAGGAAAGCGTTATGCCCGTTCCTTCGTAGTAGAGCTTAAGCTCGTTCAACCAGTTCTTGAGAGTCTCGAAAACCAAAACAACCTCACCTGAAAAATTCTTTTTAAGTTCCCCGTTTTTCGCGTTTCGCGTTTTCACTTTTCGCTTTTTCGCGTTTCGCTTTTTCGCGTTTTTACGCTTTCACGTTTTTCGCTTCGCTTTTCCTTTTTTCGCCGTTCCGCCGTTTTTCGCCTTTCCGTCACCACGCCGCTGGCTCGATTTGCTTGGTAACGAACAACACCCCGATCATCGCGGCGGTTATTCCTCCGAAAGCTAGATAAATAAAGTACGACGGCAGCCCGCTGGAAAACAGCGGAATCTGGAGAATCGCTGACAGAACGGTCGCCGAAACAGGCGCTACGACGGTTACCATTATGAAGATGACGTTGATGAAATTGAGTTTTTCCGTGAAGTCGCGGATGCTCATCTGAGTTTCGAACGAAACGTCTTGCGCGATCTCGTTGATGATTTGCGACAAGTTGCCGCCCGTCTTGAAGGAACGAATGATTTGCAAAAGCGCCTTGCGCAGCGACTGCGACTTAGTGCGGTTGTACAAACGCGTCAGCGCGTCATCGGTGCTCAAGCCCTGCTGCAAATCGCTCGTCAGCCTTTTGAACTCCTGGCTGAGAATACCGTAATCAGCGTTCGCGACTGATTCGAGCGCGCGGTGGAAGCTGACTCCCGCGCGCACTTGCGTCGCTATCTGCATGAGCGCGAAAGGCAGCACACGGTCTATGGCTTTCGCCCGGGCGTTGGCGCGCAATGAAAGGTAGATGAACGGCACGACGGAGAAAAACACGACTGAGAAAACCGCCGCGAGCACAGCGATTGCCGCGAGGAACGCGTCGGCGAACAACACGGACAGCGCGAGCATTAGAACGAAGACGAACAGCGAAGCGCACACGACCAGCAGGCTGGAGAGCACGAGAAACGTTTCGATGCTCATGGAATATCCCGCGCAGTCCAGCATGCTCGCGAGGTTC
>JAZDKN010000117.1:0-2946 GCA_043803065.1 Microcaldota archaeon | reverse complement strand
GAAGCGCGCGGCAGGCGCGGCACAAGAGGGCGAAGCGATGAAAGCGGAAGCGAAGGCGAGGATGCGGACGCAAGAGAAATCAAGCCGCGCGGTCGTCGTTTCACGCAGAAAAAACTCGCGTGAATGTTTTTCTGACCACCTATGACTGGGATTTCAATGGTTGTAATGGGTGTCGTGAGCCGGATAATGAATGCGGCTAATGAATTCGGAAGCGTCAAATCGAAAATTGTTGAACATAAAAGCACGATAGGCGGAATGCCTATCGGCGGACGCAATTACGTGCGTTTTTCAGTTGATCCGGCAGTAATAAAAAAAATCACGTGCTGGGCCAGGTGGCTTTACAAACCATCGAAGCTAGTTAATTGCGAGGACGTCCGTTTTTTCTATTATCGCGTTGAGGACGGCACTCACAAGCTGATTATACGAAAAGTTCGAAACAAACCAGAAATTTATGTTTACTTAAAACCGTTAACTCACTAGCAGTTGCCTCGTTTTTTTCTCTCGCTCAAAAACCTTTAATAGCGCCGTCGCCGAAATAAAGCCCTGCAGGCAAGCAAAGCGAAGCGAAATTCGCAAGCGAACTCGCGAACAATCGAAAGGTGGAATGCGGAATTTCCCAGCCAGTGATTAACGTCGGAACCGTGGGGCACGTCGACCACGGAAAAAGCACGCTAGTGCAAGCCTTGAGCGGCAAGTGGCCGGACACTCACAGCGAGGAAGTCAAACGAGGCATCACGATTAAACTCGGTTACGCTGACGTGAGCATTCGAAAATGCGAGGCGTGCGGGAAACTCACAATTCGCGAAAAATGCGGTGCGTGCGGCGGCGCGAGCAAGGAAATACGCAAAATCTCGCTCGTCGACTCGCCCGGACACGAAACGCTAATGGCGACCGTAATCGCCGCTAGCGCGATAATGGACGGCGCGTTGTTCGTGATTGCGGCGAACGAGAAATGTCCGCAGCCGCAAACGCAAGAGCACTTGATGGTTCTCGAAGGATCGGGCATTCGCAACGTCGTAATAGCGCAAAACAAGGTTGACCTCGTCACGCCGCAGCAGGCGCGCGAGCACTACAAGCAGATTAAAGCGTTTCTCGCCGACTCGCCGTTTCCAGATGCGCCGATTATCCCGACGGCAGCGAATACGGGCGTAAACATCGACGCGTTATTGCAGGCGATTCAGGATTCGATTCCCACTCCAGAGCGCGACCGCAGCGCGGACCCGCGCTTTTTCATTGCGCGTTCGTTCGACGTGAACAAGCCGGGAGCGGACTGGAGCAAACTCAGCGGTGGCGTCTTAGGCGGCTCGCTTTCGCGAGGCATTCTGCGCGAGAACGATGAAATCCAGATTATTCCTGGCACGCTCAAGCAGAGCGCGAAAGGCAAGGAGAGTTACGAGCCGCTTGCTACGCGCATTGTTTCGCTTCACTGCGGCGGAAGCCGGGCGACTGAAGCGGCGCCGGGCGGCTTAGTCGGCGTTTCGACGGAACTCGATTCCGCAGTGACGAAAGCAGATTCGCTCGTCGGCTGCATGCTGGGCAAGAATCTGCCTGCAGCCGTCACTTCCTTGACTCTCGAATACTCGGTGCTCAAGCGCGTTCTCGAAGCGTTTCCTCCGTCTTTCGTGCAGAACGAGCCGCTCGTGCTCGGCATAGGCACGGCGGCGACGCTTGGTTTCGTCGAGCAGGCTAAAGCGAAGAAGGGAACGCTTACGCTGACGCTCAAAAAACCTGTTTGCGCGGAGAAGGGCGCGCGCGCGGCGGTGATGCGGCGCAGCGGCAACCGCTGGAGGCTTTACGCCACCGCGAAAATCGTTTGATTCGCTTGATTCGTGATTCCGCGTTTTCCGCAAGTTATTAAACTGCCGTCTCGCAAAATACTTGTTTCTTTTCTTCAAGGGCTCGTAGCTCAGCTTGGCAGAGCGCCTGACTTTTAATCAGGATGTCGTGGGTCCGAATCCCACCGAGCCCGTTTTTCGAAAAACAAAAAAAAGGGTTTGAAGATTGAAGACTATCGTCATCGATACGAACGCGCTGCTCGCGCTCATAAACGACAAAATCGACGTCGTCGCGAAAACAAGCGAATTCCTTGAAGAGCCGCTGCGCTTCGTCGTGCTCAAGCCGTGTCTCGCTGAACTCGGCGCGGTCGCGAAGCCCAGCGCTTTCGACGCGATAATGCATTATTTGGAAAAGCGCGGGGCGAGCGTCGTTGACGCGCCGCAGCAACGGCCTGACGACGCGATTCTGGAATTCGCGAGCAAGCGCGGCAGCGACTGCGTGGTGTTGAGTCTCGACGGGAGGCTCAGAAAAAGGTTAAAAAGCAAGGGAGTGCAAACAATTACGCTGCGCGGAGCCAAGCTCGTGCTCGCCTGACTCTCGCTGCGCTCGCGTTTTTTTAATTAATTAACGAAGTTTATTCAGGAAATTTTGCGTGAAGCGGTGGTTTTTTTGTACAAGCTCGTGACTTTCGAAGAAAGCGTTCGCATTCCGCCGAATTTGTTCGGCTTGCCTTTGAACAAGGCCGCGCTCCAGATTCTGCGCGAACAGTACGAGCGCACCGTGCAGAAACAGCACGGCATAATTATCAGTCTACACAACGCGAAAATCAAGTCCGGCGGGAAAGTCATTCAAGGCGACGGGGCGGCGTACTTCGACGTCGAGTTCGACGCGCTAGTTTTTTCGCCGCAAGTGAACGAAATCATTGAAGGCGAAGTGACTGAAATCGTCGAGTTCGGAGCGTTCGTGCGCCTGGGGCCGATCGACGGACTCGTGCACATTTCGCAAGTCGCGAACGAGTTCTTGAGTTACGACAAGAAGCAAGGCATTCTCAGTGCGCGTGACTCTAAGAAAAATATCAAGAAAGGAAATTGCGTTCGCGCGAAAATCGCTACGGTCAGCCTCAAAGACAATATTCCGAACAGCAAGATCGCGTTGACTATGCGGCCTGAG
>JAZDKN010000116.1:0-3502 GCA_043803065.1 Microcaldota archaeon | reverse complement strand
TGAAAGCCTCGTTGAAAGCCTGCGACGCGGAATCGAAGGAATTGCGCAGGCTAAGGAAATTCGCAAGCAGCGCCTTTTTCGCATAAAAGCCGCTCGCAAAATCGCGCTGCGCGGCAGCGAGCGCCGCTCGCGCGCTTCCTTCAGCCTCGAGAGCGCCCGCAAAATCGCCTGAAGTAGCGAGCGCGGTAGCGCGCTCGAGCGCGCTCCAAACGCTTGAATCGCACGACGAGGCGCCGCCGCCAGCGGCGCCGCCTTCATCGGCATTTCCGCACTGTTCGGCGAGCGCCGTGATTTCCACGCGCACCGCGTTTCCCAGGCGCGTCCGCAACTCGTCTTCCGCCAACCACAGTTTTTGTAGTCCGTCTTGCGCCTTTCCGTTTGCCGCGAGGCTTCGGCCTTCGGCGAGGAACGAGCGCGCGTTTTGAGCTGCTGACGCGGCTTCAGCGCTTTCTTTCGCGAACCCCGCAGCCGCAAGGCGCAGCGAAGCGTTTTCTGCCGCAGTGATGAGCGAAAGCGCTTCGCTTTCGCGCGCGGAGTACTCGTTGCGCGCCGCCGCGTCGGCGGCGCCGCGTTCTTGCTCGCTTGTTATGAACGTTTCCGCTTCGTAAAGCTTCGCAAGAGCTTTTTCTATTTCGTCTTGCGTTTCGAGTCGTTGGGCGGCGCGAATCAAGTCTTGCGCTTGCAAACGCATGGCAAGGCTGAGTTCCGCGTGCGCCGCGAGTTGCTGGACTTCCGCGAGCTTCGTCTCGAACGCCGCCGCGAGCGAGTCGCACTCGACTATCACCGAAGCAGCGTAAGGCGCGCTTGTTTCCATGCGCTTCGCCTTGAAAGCGACTGCAACGGAATCTTTCAGCATCGCGTAATCGCTTTCGAGCCGCGATTGCGGTGAAACGATTTGCACGCTCTTCGGCTCGCAGCCGAGTTGCACGGAGTAATCGAGCGCTACGTTGTCAAGCGGGGCTTTCGCCGTGAAAACGAGGTCGAACCGCTGCTGGTTGTTTTTGGAGTCGAAAGAACGGGTTTCCGCGAGCGTTACCGGCGAATCGATTTCGTACTCGAACGCGATTTCGTTCGCGCCATCGCGCGCTTCGACCGCGGCGGCGAAAGTCGAGCCTGCAGCTGAATTCGATTGCGTTGAACTGACTACGCCTTGCGTCGCGGAAGCTGAGGCGAGGGTGGCAGTGAAGGGGAGCGCGAGCGGAATTACGACGAGGGCGGCGCGCTCGGCGGTAAAGCGAATCGTCGTTCGCTTGACTGCTTTCGCGCGGCTCGCGTAAACCGTTTCGTCGCTGCGGCTCGTCTCGCGCGTTATTTGCTCGTCGCGCTCGAACTCGAAAAAGTATTTCCCGCCGGCAGCGGTTTTCGACAAGTAGAGTCCGGAAGGCGAGGCGCCGACTTCAACGCTTTTCGCTGCGACGGAGTAATCGCCTGCTTGAAGCGCTGCGGCAATCGCGCCAACGGAAACAAGAATTTGCTGGTCGTAAGAGAACGGCAATCGGTTTTCGAGAAGCACGCGCGTGCGCACGACCGCTTTAGCGCCGAGGCGCGCGTCGTCAACGCGCGAAAGCACTACCGCGTTTTCTTCCAGACTCTTTTTGAGTAGTTCGGGCAAACGCAATTCCGCGTAGTCGAGCAGCGTCTCGTAATCCGCGCGCGTTTTCTTGAGCGAGCCCAGGGCGGCGCGCACGCGCAGGCGGCCGAAAGCGTCGAAGAAGCGCTCGTACGAATCGAACAACAGTTTCTGCTTGTCGGAAAGCACTTCGTAAAAACCCTCGATTTTCTCGCGCTCGCCCGCCAGCAAATCCGCGTATTTCTCCGTAGCTTGCGCGAAAACGCCTTCCTCGAGATTCGAAAGCGATTGTTTTAGCACGATAAGCGAAACAGTGCTCTTCATTCCCTCGTCGAGCTTTTGAACCGCGCTTTCGATTGACGCGGCCTCGCGCTTCTCGAAATCGACGCTGAGCTCGTCCGCTTCGGCGTTCGCAAGAAGCCTCTTGAATTCTGCGAGCCGAGCCTGCAAAGCGCTTTTTTCCTCGCGCGCGAAAGGCGAAGCGCTGGCTGCGGCTTGAAGGTCGCGCAACAGCGCGATTTCGCGGAGATAGAAGGAAATGCGTTCGCCGCGCGTCTGCAGGGCTTGCGCGAGCGAATCGTAATTCTTTTCCAGCGAAGCGGCGGCTGCAGCCGCCGCGAACGGATTGCTCTCGCGCACAGCGTCGATCGCCTGCCGCGTTTTTTCCTGTTCGTCGAGAACGCGTTCCCGCAACGCCGCTTCAAGAACGCGAGAGCGCGAGTCCGCGTCGCGAGCTACGGAAGCGGCGGAATCCAGCGACGACGAAGCGGCGCGCAACAACAAAACGCAGTCGCTCGCCCAACCCTGCGCTTTCGCCTCGCGCTGCGAAACGCACCGCTTCTGCTTGCGCTGCGCGTCTTCAATCGATAGTTTTATCGAATTCAAATCGTCTTCGAACGAAGCGACGCTGTACTGCGTGGCTATGGTTGCGCCCGAGCCAACGAGTTGGAAAGCGTTCTCGCCGACGAGCCACAACTGCTCTTTTTCTAAAAGCGCGAGAGCGTTGCTCGTCCGCCATTCAGCGTCGCTTGCTTCGCGCTCGAGAGAATTAACTTCGCTTTCGAGAGAACGCGCGGCGCCGGTCACGCGCTCGTTGAATGCGATTGTCTCGCTCAAGAAAAAGTTTTCGGAGATGAGTGTTTTCACCGCGCTGAAAACGCTTGTGCTCGACGCTTTTCCACCGTCCAGCGCTTTCCAAGCTTCGTCGTTGTCAGCGGCGGCGCGGTTAATCCATTTGCCGAATGCTTCGCCTTGAGTTGCTCCGGCAAGCAAATCCGCATTGATTTCCCTTATTTCAGCAAGGACGCCCGCCGCAGCGCCTTCGTAATCCGAATTCGTGATTTTCTGCAACGCGTCAGCGTTCGCGCCAGCCGCGCGCAGCGCCTCGCGCGAGGCTTCGTCCGCGAGCGCGAGCGAGCGCGCCGCTTCCTCGAAGCAGCGGAGCGAAGAGTAAGCGTTGCCTGCTATTCCGCCGTAGAACGGCAGCTCACGGAAGAGCCGTTGCATTCGGCCGTAGAACGCCGCGTTTTCCATCGCGAGTTTTGCTTGCCAAGCGTAGTCTGCTGTTTTCGCGAAATCCTTCGTCGCCGCGAGATTCGGCGGGAGCGCGATTTCCTCGGAAAAGGCGTCGCACGCTTGCGGGGATAGTAAATAAGGAAGCGAGTAAAACGGACGCACCTGGATTTTGAAGGCGTAGGCGCCGACGTCGACGGCTGAAACTGGCTGCGAAGACGAAACTATTAAAGCAACCGACAGGAAAAGAAGGAATGGAAAGAAAACAGTTTTCGGATTAGGAACAATAGTCGTCCAACTCCACCTCCCCCAACGCTTTAACGCTGGCGTTTAATAAAGCGTTTTCGAAGAAGCTGAGGAAGCGCGGCAACGCGTGGCGCTGCGGCTGGCGAAGAAAAACGAATAAAAAAGAAGAAAAAC
>JAZDKN010000115.1:0-3064 GCA_043803065.1 Microcaldota archaeon | reverse complement strand
GTCGCGCGAATCGAATTTTTCTCCGAGCCACTTTCCGAGAAAATCGACGAGCGTTTTCGCGCCGTGCGGGTCGATCATGGTTCCAGGCGTTTCAACGAGCAAGCAAGCGCCGCTCAAGCCGTAAATGCGCGCGAGCGCGGGTACGAGCCCGGCCATGCCGACGATTGGCACCACGCTCGCAGCCGGCTTCGCGCCGATGCGCTTGAACTCTTCGTAAAACGCTTTCGTCGTAGCCGCGCAGTAAACGTTGGGCGCGGCGTTCGCGTTCGCAGCGGTCTTTTGCACGGCGTAGCCCGCCATTGCAACGACGCGCGTGACTCCGAGCGAGCGCGCGAAACCCAGTATTTTAGCCGTAACCTCGTACTGTCCTTCAACCGTAAGCGGTTGCAAGTCGCCTCGAAGGAAAACGACGTCTCGTTTCCTGAGTTTTTTCTCGTAAAAACGCATTGAGAACGCGCGCAGCCTGCCGTTCTTGAGAGCGAGAACCTGGTTCGGGAAGTGAGGCGAGTAAAGCGTGGCGAAACGCCTCGCTTTCGTGTAGCGCGTCAAGTGGTCGACAGCCATTTTCGATACGAGCCCGATTCCAGGCAAGCCTATGATTAGAACAGCGTTTTCCAGGCGCGGCTTCGACTTGTTTTTTCCCAGCGTAACAATCGAAGTAGTGAAATCCGCTTTGGCGCTTCGCGCGCTTTTAACCGCGCCCGCACTGCCCGCGTTTTTAGTCGAACCCGCTCGTCTAGCCGTACTAACGCGTTTAACCATACTTTTCCTTCCTCCTGTAAGAAGCGTATTTATCCAAAGGCGAGTATTTCGGCGGATGCGCCGCGCGGGCGTCGCCTCCGCACTTCGCGTCACCGCATTTTTCGCCGAGCGTGTAACGCCCGCACTCGCAACACTTTTTCAGCGACTTCAACAAAAACCACGCTTTTATTTTTTCTTTTTTGTTTTTTTCCGTTTTTCTTTTTTTCCGTTTTTTCCGTTTTTCTTTTTCCGTTTTTCTGTTTTTCCATTCCGCTTTTTAATCACGTTTTCTCCTGTTTTTCGAGCGCGAACTCGACGCCCCTCGCGCTTCGCAACGGTTTCGCCTGCGGCGGCAGCCTTCTGCAGAAACTTGTCGGCAGTCTTGTAATCCGGCGCGTCCACGTCGAAATAGTATCGCGGCGCGCTCACGTAGTGAATCTTTGCTTTGATGCCTTCAGCGCTCACGCCCGCGATTTTCTCGAGCACGGCTTTGACGCGTTTTACGCCGTCGCCCGCCGTGCTTTTCGCCGTAATCACGGCGCGCAATTCTGCTCGCTTTGGCTTGATTTCAACGCTCGCCGTCTCTTTCAGCGAAGCAAGCCACGCTTTCGGCAGCGCTGTCTTCGGTTCTTCGCCTGCGGCGAGCGCTTCGAACAACGCCCAAAACGAGCCGTACTCGCGGAGCAGCGGCGCGCCGGCTTCCATCATCGCTGCCTGCATCGTCTTGCCTAGTTTCGCAGCGGTTCGTTCGAAAAGTTTTTGCGCGCGCTTCTCGCTTTGAAACGCTTCGAGCTTCCGCTTTTTTTCGCCTTCGCTCACGCGTTTTATCGATACGTCGATTTGCCGTTTCGAGGGGTCGAGGAAAACGGTTTTGACTACTACCTTCTGTCCTTCCTTGAGGTATTCGCGTATGTTTCGCACCCAGCCGCTGCTGACTTCGCTGATGTGCACGAACGATTCGAGTCCGCCGTACTCGTCTAGCGCTACGACGGCGCCGAAAGGCATTATTTTTTTGACTGTTCCGACGAGGAATTCGTCGAGTTGCGGGTAATTCAAATTTAAACGCTCCTAAACTCGCTTAAGAAATCACTTCGAGAATTTTTCCAAAAATCTTCGCGCGGCCGCCCCTTGCTTTCACGAGCAGGTTGCCGCACTTCTTGCAGTGCACGCTCGTCTTAGAGTCCCCGAAAACGACGGTGTCAGTCCCGCAGTTGCATTGCACCCTCAAAAACTTGCTCAAAACAAATCACCCTGAAAAATAATTTTTACTTCTTCGTTTCAGCTCACTTTTTCGTTTCCGATTATTTTTTCGTTTCCAATTACTTCTTCGTCTCCGCTTTTTTCTTCATTCTCCCGCTGATGACGCGCTCGTGCTTCTTGCCGCACACGCTGCATTCGAGCATGATTTTGTTGCGGATGCCTTGCTTCTTCACCTTCGCCTTGCCTTTGACTTTGCCGTGGTAGCCCGCGAGTTTGCGCTCGTGCTTGCGCGTTCCCCACGCCAAGGTGCGGCCCGACTTGTATTTGCTCGTGCTTACTTTGACTTTGTGCTTCGCGTGCTTGTTGCACGTGGGGCAGAACGAGTTCATTTCCTTCGGGACAATCATTTTTTCAACACCTCTTTTTTCAACGGCTTCGAAAACGCTACAAAACGCAACAAAACGCCACAAAAACGCTACACGAATTCGACGACTTGCTTTCCGCGCAGGAATTCCGCGAACTCGCGCCCCAAATCAAGGATTTCGCCCGTTTTGAACGGCCCTTGAGTCGAACCGTCGCGCCAAGCGAGCGCAGGCAAGTCTTTGATGAATTTCGTTTTAATCGTCGCCGGCTTTTCCTCGTCCGCGATTTCCTTCAGCGCTTTCGAATGATTCGCCGCGCGCGACTCGAAGCCGTTAATTATTTCCACTAAGCTTAAATAAAGCTGCTTTTCCTCTGCTGCCAAACCGTCGGCTTTCACGACGCCCGCGCGCACGTCGCGCAGCGCCTTCAGCAAAATCTTTTGTTCGCGCGCCTCGAGCACGTCGCGCAGCACGCTTTCCGTGTTTGCTAGTTCTTTTCCTTCGTCTAGTCCGCCTGCCTGGAATTTCTCCTGCAGTTGCGCGGTGAACGCGTGGTATTTCGCGTAAAAATCCGTTTCGAGCGGCGCTAGCGCGGGATTCTTTCGCTCCTGCAGTTGCGTTTTCCTCAATGCGTCGTAACTAGCTTCCAAAACGAACTCCCCACCTGAAAAAATACAATCCGCTGAATCGGCGATGACTCGGAAAAAATCGGAAGTAAGTATAGTAGTTGGTTGTTTAAATAAGTTGCTCGACTTGCGCCT
>JAZDKN010000114.1:0-2223 GCA_043803065.1 Microcaldota archaeon | reverse complement strand
ACCGTGCTCGGCAACGGCGCGGTCGTGCTAGACGGCCCGCCTGGAAGCACGGTCACAGGCGAGTCGTTGGGCGAGATTCGAACGATAATCGGCGACCGCGGCAAGCTCGAGTATGACCCGTCGACTGGAAACCTCGTTCTATTCATTTACGTTCTCGCTGACGAGCTCGCCGCGAACATCGACAAAATCAAGGTTACGCCGACTGAAAACACGCTTGCCGATGGGGTAACGAAAGTGCCAGCAGTCAAAATGGATACGGGCGAGAAGACGGGTTTAAGCGACGATTTCCGCAACGCGCTTCAAAGCATTCAAGGCGACGGAGGAATGCAGTCGTGGGAAGACGAGAACCACTTGTTTTACTTGACTAAAGATGCGGCCGGTAACGACGTGTTGCGAGTCGTAGACAAGAAGACGGGTGAAGTTACTGACTACAAGATTACGGGAGACCCGTACCTTGACGCTAACGGACGGCTCGTCATTCCCACTGAAAAGGGTGACTTCAAGTTCTGGTTCGACAAAGACCCTGCGACTGGCGCGCCAATTCTGCACGCTGAAGGACCGGGATTGCAGGACCTCGCTGCCGCGCTTCTCGCGGCGCGCGGGCAAAACGGAATAATGACGTTCAACCCGTCAACGGGCGCGATAAGCATTTACAACGGGCAAGACATTCCGTTGTCGCCCGAGTTCGCGAAGAAAGGCATTTCGTTTACGGGCGACGCGCAAGGCAACACTATCGGCATTCCGCAGGAAAACTTGTTCGGCTCAACGCGCGGCGGAACCTCTGGCTCGACGACAACTAGCGGAAACCAGCCGTTTTCGCTCCCGTCGTGGCCTGAAGACGCCGCAATGGCGGCGGTAATGCTCGCGAGCGTGCTTGGACTCGTTCTCGTCATCCGCCGCAAGACGTTCACAACATGACGCCGCTTACTCGCGTCCAGCCTTCCAGCGAAGCCACACACTCAGCAAAACTTCTTTAAACGAGTTGCGGCTTATCATCATGGCGCCTCGGTAGCTCAGCGGTAGAGCGATTGCCTTGTATTCCGGCTTTTCTTTTTCCAGAAAAAGAAAATCTAGGTTGTCAAAAGAAAAAGCCGCCGGCAAGGAAAGCAATAGGTCGAGGGTTCAAATCCCTCCCGGGGCTTGCTTTTGAATGTCCGAGTTAGTGACTTTTTCTTCAAGCAAGTTAAAGCAAAAAATGATGGCGCAAATGAGGCGTAAATTAACGCTTGTTTTTTCTCATTTCGCGAATTGCGCCTTGTTTTGTGACAAGTTTTGCCACTTCGGCGTTAAGCTTGGCGGCCAGCATGGCTTTGGTTTCCGGGCTGTAGTTTAATCCCTTGTGCAAAGTATTGAACAACGCGTCTTCCGAAAGCGTTTTCGTGACTAACAAGGTGCGCGTGGACTCGTCCAAACGCAGTGCCCCTTGGTGAAACAAAAACGCGCGCACGTACGAGGAAAACAGCTTGTCTACAGAATCTTTGATGCCTAGGTGATCTGTAATGATTGTTCCTTTAATCAGTTTGTCTACGTAAATGCCCGCCTTGATCTCGCCGTCTTTCTTTGCCACGTGCATGACCTTAAGACGCTTCATGTCGCCGTCGAGGAATTCACTCAGCACCAAATAGTTGTTTTTGAAGTCGGTAAAACTTTGGGTCGCCCCACTTTTTTTCGGCAGTCTCCGGTAAACTACGAGCGTGTTGGGGAACGGCGTGACCATTCTTTTAAACTCGTCTTTCGGAATGACTTGGATGCTCGTCAGCCTATCATCAGTCTTTAGGCAGCCAACGTTTGACTTTTCCGACAAAAGGTCTTCGATGACGGCGTGAGTGGACTCATCCTCCATGTTGAGCGCTTTAGGCACTTTCCTCAGGTCGCTCCTGTTGACAAAAAGAAGGAAGTCATAATCCGACGCTGCATGATGGCTTCCAGTGACACGCGAACCAGTAAGCATTAAGCTGTGCTTCAAGCCGCTTCCATTGAGCTTTTGCTCGTAAAACGATACTACGGGGTCGCGCATCAATAGCTATTATTACTAGACTTTTTTTATATCTTATGGGTCGCGTATCAGAACATTTTAGTGTCTTTTTGAAGGACATTTCACTTTAGTACTCCTTGGGCTTCAGATTTTTCGACGCCCAGATCGCTAGTCTCTATTGAATTCGTATCGAAGCGAGTTCCTGCAGGTTCGGCGAACGCAAGTCGTTCGCTTTCACGAATTCGTCG
>JAZDKN010000113.1:0-6330 GCA_043803065.1 Microcaldota archaeon | reverse complement strand
CAAATCGCGAGTACGGCAAGAGTTTAGCCGTTCGTGTCGGCGCGCCTGAAAGCGTTGTTTCCCGCGCTTTGAAAGCGCTTTCCGAGAAAAAACTGGTCGTCGTCAGCAGGAACGGGAAGCGTAACAGCGTAGTGGTTTCCGACGCGCCTCACGCTATGGCGTTGAAAGCGCTTTTCGCCGCCCGTCCTTACTTAGACTTGCGAGTATTGGTGCACTCGTCGATTCGCGTTTTAAGCGGCTTGCTTTTTCCGAACGCGTCGGTTGCTCGCGTGAAGCGGGTTGGTTTTCTTCCGGAGATTACGGTTAGACGCGTTCTTTCAAAGCTCTTGGATGCCGGCGTGGTTGGCCGACGCAGTTCCAACGATTATTTCTTTTTGATGCCTGAATTGGAAAAAGCAGTTAGCGACTACGTTTCTTTTGCGGTAATGCAAGCCAAACAAGACGCGTCCGGTTCATTGATTGCCCGCGGTCCAATTGGTTTTCTTCGAACTAGCGCGGCGAGCGAAGGCATTCCGCGTTTCATGAAGCCGACTGGCTTGAGTGTGTTGAACGAGTTCGGCGTGGGAGTGATTCAAACCGACTTCAAGGACTACTACTACAATGTTTTCGGCGTCGTCAAAAAACCGGCTCTAGAGAACGTGGTTGTTCACGTCTTGCTTCGCTCGACGTTGTCGCTTAGCTCTCGCGAGGCGTCTTACGCGTTGCTTGCCTTGCGCAAGAACTGGAAGACGTTTGACGAGGAAAAGTTTTTAATGGTGGCGAGCGATTTGGGTGTTGAGTTTGTGGCGCGTCAATCGCTTGATTTTGTCGAGAATTTCGAGAATTCCCTTGCCGGTCGCGAGGAAGCTAAGCCGTCGATTGGGGTTGGTTTTCCGCGGGTTGAAGAACCTGTTTTTCCGAGTTTTGAAGAATTCAGGGAGTTGGTGAAACAGTATGGTTGATTTAGTTAAACAGTTTTCGAAAAGTAATATCGAAGCCGTTTTCGTCGAGGTTTCAAAAGTTTTGCGCAAGCCGATTCAGGTTTTCTTGATTGGTGGTTGCGCGATGACCTTTAGGAACTTGAAGCCGTCTACGAAGGACGTGGATTTATTGTTTGAGGACGAGTTGAGCGAGCAAGCGTTCTTCCGCGCTTTGAAGGGTGTTGGTTTCAAGGAATTGTTTCCTGGTTCTTACGAAATCGATTTGAAGGCGAAAGATATTTTGATTGGCGAAAACGGTTTGCAGTTCGACTTGTTCACGAAAACCGTTATGGGCGGCTTGCGGCTAACGCCCGCAATGAAAAAGTTGGCGGTGAAACACGCTGATTACGGTTTGCTTTCCGTTTTTCTTGCTTCGAAGGAAGACGTTTACTTGTTCAAAGCGATTACGACGCGGCCTTTTCCGCGCGATTACGAGGACTTGTTGACGTTGCAGCAAAGCGGTTTGGATTGGAGTGCGGTGCTCTCGGAGTACCGAATTCAAGTCAAGGGGCGTGATATTGAAGCGAATTTGAGGAAAAAGCTTTCGCTTCTCAAGAAGAACGGCGTGACGAATCCGTTGGTTCGCGAACTCAAGCTTTGACGCGCAAAATTTCCTAGGAAACGAGGTCTGTCTCCGGGACGCGCGGGCGCTCAGGCAATCCCCAAACTGATGTCTGGCCAACTATTATCTCGCGTTCAAAGCAACGAATGTAAGATAACTTTACTGATTCTCGCGCAGTTTATGCCGATACTCTTTGCTATCCGATACCGCCAGCTCCGAAGCAGCGAACCGCGTAGTGCCTAAAAGTAAAGCCGTTTTTCGCGGTTTGGTTTTAGGCACTACAAAATTTTGCGGAGGGGGCTTGTTTTGTCTATTACTAATAGATGATATTGTCTATTGCTAATAGAAACATTTATAAGCGGGTTAAACGTGTATTAGTCCATGGTTTTAGCGAGTGATTTGAAGGAAGTCGTTTTGTCTCAAAAGAAGGAGTTGGAGCGCTTTGATTACGGCGTTTCGCGAAACCAGTTGGAAGAACTTCGTTCTTATACGCCCGGCTTCGCCCGAATACTGGTTGGAGTAAGGCGGTGCGGGAAAAGCACGTTGATGCAGCAAATTCGGCGTAAAAATGGCGGTGGAAATTACTTTAATTTTGAAGACCCGCGGATTTCCGGTTTTCAATCGGAGGATTTTCAAAAGCTTCTCGGCGCTTTGCAGGACGCGTACGGGGAAAATAACGCGTATTTTTTTGACGAGATTCAGGTTGTTGACAAGTGGGAGTGGTTCGTCCGTCAACTGCTCGACTCGAAAAAGCAGGTTACGGTAACCGGTTCCAACGCCTCGTTGTTTGGACAAAATACGGGTACGAAACTTACGGGCAGACATCTTGACGCCGAAGTGTTTCCTTTCAATTACGGGGAAGCGCTTAAGTTTTCCAAGGAGCGAGCTGGCTGCCAGTCTTTCGAGAAATATCTTGCGCGCGGCGGTTTTCCAGAGTATTTGAAGACCGGCAATCAGGAGGTTTTGCAAAGGCTTTTCGAAGACATTCTGGCTCGGGACATAATAGCGCGAAAGAACATTCGCAACTCGGCTCAATTGAAGGAACTGGCGCTATTCTTAGTGTCTAACGTTGGAAAAGAGTTTTCTTACAATTCTTTGAAGAAAACTCTTGAAATTCCTGCGGTGCAAACGGGTATAGACTACGCGTCTTTTCTGCAAGATTCTTTCTTGTTGTTCGCAATTCAAAAATTCGATTACTCTTACAAAAAGCGTTTGATTGGTCCAAAGAAGGTTTATGCGGTCGATACGGGCTTGGCGAAAAATCTTTCCGCCGCGTTCTCCGAGGACAAGGGCAGGCTTCTTGAAAACGCGGTGTATCTTGAATTGCGCAAGCGTTATGGCCGCGATTCCGTGTTTTTCTATAAGGGCGTAAAAGAGTGCGATTTCATTGTCACGGAAAAAAACGTGCCTAAACAAGCAATTCAGGTCGCTTGCCATATTACTGCCGACAATCAGAAGCGCGAGTTTGAAGGCTTGTTGGAAGCACTTGAAAAGTTCAAGCTTGATAGCGGTTTAGTCATAACGCTTGACCAGGAAGATGCGTTGAGCATGGGTGGCAAGAAGATAGTTTTAAAGCCCGCTTGGAAGTGGATGTCGGAGTAAGCGCCTATTTTCCTAGGAAATGAGGTGTGAGTCTGCGCGACGTCTATACGCCGTGTCGCTCAGGCAGAGCAGTTTCAGCCAAGCGGACGGTCTGATTCCAACTACCGTGACTGACCGCCGAAAAAAACACGCGAAGCAAAGAAAAAAACGAAGCTTTACGAGATATGCCTTTTCACGAAAAAGAAAAAGAAGGGCGTTTGGGTGAACGGCGAGAAACTCGAAAGAAAAGGCTTCCAGCGCTTCCAGTGATTTGTGATTCGTGATTTCGATGGACGTGAAAAAACTCGCGAGGAAGGAAGGCGTGAACGAAAGCCTAGTGCGCGGCGGCGTCTCGAACGGAAGGATAGTCGCGCTTTCCGATTCCTGCGCCATCGGAGCGGGGTTGCGCACGAAGACGAACGCGAACCTAGGGTGCTCGCAAGGGTTTTCGTCGCTGAAGACTGAAATGGAGAAGGCTGAAATCGCGGTGAAATACGGGGCGGACGCGCTAATGGATTTGAGCGTCGTCGACGTCGGGTTGAGGGGAAGGCTCCGCCGTTTCGGGTTGCCGCTGGGTTCAGTTCCCGTTTACGACGCCTTCGCAAAAAAGGAACCAGGCGAAGACGACTTCTTCAAGGCAGTCGAAGCGCATTGCAAGGACGTGGATTTCGTTACAGTGCACTGCGCCATCACCAAGAAAACGAGCGCGCTCGCGAGAAAACGCTTGATAGGAGTCGTCAGCAGGGGCGGAGCGCTGATTGCAAGGTGGATGGCGAAAACCGGAAACGAAAACCCGTTTTACGAGGAATTCGATTATTTGCTGGAGATGCTGCGCGACAAGGGAGTGGCGCTCAGTTTGGGCGACGCGCTGCGTCCGGGCGCGCTTGCGGACGCGGACGACGCGGCCCAAGAAGCGGAACTGCGCATCAACGGCGCGCTCGTCAAGCGCGCGCGTAAGGCGGGCGTGGCGGTCTTCGTCGAGGGACCGGGGCACATGCCGATAAACAAAATCGCGCCGCACGTCAAGCACATGAAAATAATAGGCGGAAACGCGCCTTACTTCGTCCTAGGACCGCTGGTAACGGACGTCGGCGCAAGCCAAGACCACATAACCGCGGCGATAGGCGGGGCGATTGCGGGTGCTGCCGGCGCGGACTTTTTGTGCTACGTCACGCCTTCCGAACACCTTTCCTTTCCCGACAAGGAAGACGTGCGGGAAGGAGTGATTGCGGCGCGCATCGCGGCGCACGCTGCGGACATAGCGAAGGGCGTTGCAGGCGCGCGCGAATTGGACGAAAAAATGTCGAAGGCGCGCGCGAATCTCGATTGGAAGACTCAGTTTGCTCTTTCCTTCGACCCGGAAGCGTGCAAGCTCTACCGCAGCTCGCGGCCGCCCGCTTGCGGGAACGCGTGCAGCATGTGCGGAGAGTTCTGCGCGGTGAAGGTTTTCAAGGAGAGTTGCTCGAAGGCGGTTGCTTCAAAGTCAAAGGCGGTTGTTCGAACGTCGTTACTGAAGCAGTGACGGAATCAAAGAACAAGTCGGGTGAATTAATTGGCTGTAAGAACCTTCGAAGTTCGTTTCGTAAAACCTGGCGAGTGGGGAAGGTTTTGGAGAGAACCGCCGCCTAAGTTCGGACAAATAGCGTTGTTTCTTCCAGGAAAAAATTTGGGGCCTGAAGAAATTGGTGGTGTTAAAACCACTTTTAGTCGCGCCTTGGTCGATGCTCAACTAAACGTACTAAAAACTCGACTTTCCCGACTTTCTCGAGAGGCTGACGAAAAAGGTTTAATTAATTTTACCAATAATCACTTGATTTCAACAAAAATTGACGTTAAATGCGGCCTGCTTGCGCTGCACCTTCATTGGTTCACGCCTGAAGCTCCTACGCAAGTTTATCTAGACCGCGTTCAAAAAATCTTGAATAAAAAGTTTGCTGAATTGTTGTGCGACCAACCCAGTTCTCTAGCATAAACGTCTTTGCTGCATCTATGCTCTTAGCCAGCGCGCGGAAAAAAAGGCGTCACGAATAAAATTTCCGCGGAAACGCGGCGTGTGTCCCGGCGTTGCGTCGCTCAGGCTGAGCAGAGCGCGCCAAGCGGGCGTACGGTTATCTTACTTCATCGCCAGAAAAGTATGATAACTAGCCAAACGTAGTTTTTAGCTTACATTTTAGCTTTAAAATGTAAGATAACTTTATTAACCGCCGCCGCCTAAACTCTAGCGTGGCAATCAGAAAGAAAACCGTGAAAGGACACCAATACTATTACTTGGAAGAAGCAATCCGCCTGGAAAAACCAAAAATCTATTCAATCTTTTTAGGCAAGCGCATTCCAAGCAAGAAACAACTCGCTGAAAAGCAGCGGGCGCTTTCCGACAAGATTTACCTCGATTTGCTTGGCGGCGCGAAACGCGTATACTTGACGAGAGAACAGCTTATTGAGGCGGAAAAGAGGCGTCGCAGGTACGCTGAAAAGCTGCGGGCGCTTGGGCGGGCGGCGCGCGACGAAAAGGATGAAATCGACGTCGTGAACTTCGTCTACACTACGCTTACGACGGAAGGCGTGCCGATAACGAAGGAAGACGCTGGCCTTGCCTACAACTTTGTCGGAGGGAACGTTAGAAGCGTCAGGGACGAGAACTTGCGGGTAGCGCTTGACATGATTAAGGGATTGCGGCACGTCAAGGAAAGCGAGAAAGGCATTTCGCAATCCTTCTTGCTGGAGCTTCACAAGCTAGTCATGGCGGAATACGAAGACAAGAGTCCAGGAGAATTCCGGAAAAAGCAGGCGTACATTTACTTGAAAAGCTATGAAAAAGCCGAAGAAATCCGGTTTAGGCCGCCCGCGCCCGGCGAAATAAGACGCAAGATTGTTGAACTCGTTGAGTGGTACAACTTGAATGTGGGGAAGCTTAATGCGTTGGAGTTGGCTGCGTTGCTGCACCTTCGTTTTTACGTGATTCACCCGTTTGCTGACGGCAACAAACGCGTTTCCCGCCTGCTTCTCAACAAAGCGTTTTTCGACTGCGGATACCCGATTCTAAACGTTTCGAAGGACACTCACGGTTATTTCGACGCTTTGATAAAATCGGTTGAAGGAAAGAACGAGAAGCCGTTCGTCGAATTTGTTTTCCAGCAGTTCCTTCGTTTCGTTTGATTTTTGCGTAAGCGTAATTTCCTAGGAAACGAACTGCGTGTCCAGGCGTTGCGTCGCCCAGGCAGATTAGCG
>JAZDKN010000112.1:0-2926 GCA_043803065.1 Microcaldota archaeon | reverse complement strand
GAGCGGCAAGGAAATCCAGGCCGACTTGAGCGACAAGAAACGAGTACTCGAGTACATGGTAACGAAAAAAGTGTTTCAAGTGAACGACGTCGGGCGCATAGTCGGATGGTACTACCGCGACCCCGAACGCCTCGACAAATTCGTTTCGAAAAAGCTCGACCCGGCTCCGCTCATCAAGCACGAAACCGAGGCGGGCGGCTTGGGCGCGCCGAGCGCGCCGGAAACCAAAACGTGAATGAGTGAACACCGGCTAACACGCTAGCGGGAAACGCGCGATAAAAGCGCAGAAAAAAAGCGCGGGAAAATCGCAATCGCAAACTCGCATGAAAGTCTAAACGCGCAATGGAAGTCGTGAGAAAAAGTGCCTTTACCCAGGAATTACGCAGACCGCGACGAAAAACGGCCGACTCTGAAATCCATTCCTTTCAGCCTCCTCCCGCCGCCGGTAGTATTCACTCTCGCGAAGAACACGAAGAACGCGGGCAAATTCGCGGCAGCGCTCGTTCCTTCGCTCTCGGACGACTTGCTGCACGCGCGCTTGAACGTGACCGTGCGCGATTACGCTGCCGCGGCGCTCATCGTCGCTCCAATAAACGCGGTGGTAATCGGCGCGCTATTGTTTTTCCTCGGAGTCGCCACTAAAATGAATCTAGTGGTGCCCGCTGTACTCGCCGCGTTTTTCGTTGGCGCCGCCTCGTTCATCACAGTAATGTTTTACCCGAAGCTCACCGCCATGCGGCGCGTGCGCTTGCTCGAACGCGATATAATCCCAGCTACGCGGCAACTCATCATTGAAATCAAGTCGGGCGTTCCGCTCTTCAACTCGCTAGCGAGCGTGAGCGGCGGGTACGGCGACGTCAGCAAGGAGTTCAAGATAATCGTGACGCGCATAAACAACGGCGTGCCCGAGCTAGACGCTCTCGCGGAATCAAGCAACGAAAACCCTTCTTTACAGTTCCGCAAAGTGCTTTGGCAGATTTCGAACGCGCTGAAAGTAGGCTCGGACGTCGGCACGGCACTCGAAGCAACCGTTGAAGAATTAACGCGCGAGCGGGTCAACGAGATTCGGCGTTACGGACAGGAACTGTCGCCGTGGACGATGCTTTACATGATGGCCGCAGTCGTCGTCCCGAGCTTGGGCGTGACGATGTTGATAGTGATTTCGTCGTTCATGTCCATACCAATCCCGAAATTTTTGTTGCCGCTCGTCATCTGCGGCTTGATTGGATTCCAATTGTTTTTCGCTAACTTCGTGAGCAGCCGCAGGCCCAACGTTTGAACTGAAATCAAAAAAACTAAAAAAACTGCGAGAAAAGAAGAAGAAAAAAACAAAAAAGAAAATAAAAAAATAAAGAAAAAAACAAAAAAAGAAAGAAACAGAAAAACACAACAAAACAAAAAAAGCAAAACAAAAAATAAAAGAATAAAAGCAGAAAAAAATCAGGTAAGAAAATGTTCGAGCACTTCTACCAAAAAATAGCGTCCCCGATGCCGCGCGGCGTAGTCACGGCAGTCGACCGCTTGCTCGTGCAAGGCGGAATCCGCGAAGTCTCGGCTCGAGAATTCCTTGGCTTCGCGATCTTCTTCTCGCTTTGCATGGGTTTGACCGCCTTCTTCCTATCGCCGTTCTTCATTCCGGGAGCGCTTTTCGCTATCGCGATTGCAATCGGCGCCGTCGCAGCCGTGCTAATCACGCTTTACGTTTTGCTTTCGATGGCGGCTGACTCGCGCGCCCAGAAAATCGAGTTGATTCTCCCGGACGTGCTCGAAATCATTTCGGCGAACATTCGCGCTGGAATGACGCTGGAAAACGCGGTTTGGAGCGCGGCGCGGCCGGAATTCGGCCCGCTCAAGGACGAAATCAAGACCATGAGCGCGGACGTGTTCGGCGGCAAACCCATTTCGAACGCGTTCATGGGAATGACGGAGCGAGTGAAGAGCGACGTTCTCGAGCGCAGCGTGAAACTCGTGGTGGAAGGCATTCGCTTGGGCGGTGAAATGTCGCGATTGTTGAAAGAAGTTTCAGACGACATTCGAGCGAACCAGGCGTTGCGCAGGGAAATCACGACGAGCACGATGATGTACACGATTTTCATTATTTTCGCGGCTGTGCTCGCAGCGCCGTTGCTTTTCGCGGTCAGCGTTTACTACGCGGAAATGAACGAATCGCTTTTGTCGAAGAGAATGCAGTCTGGAACGACGGCGGTTCCGACGGAGTCGGCTGCAGCGATAACCAGGAACATGCCTAAGTTCGGCTCGATAGGCGCCGGCGCTCAGACGGGTCCGTCGATTACTTCGCGGGAAGTCAACGATTTCGCGCTGGAATGCATTTTCGTTACCACGTTTTCCGCCGCGCTGATTCTCGGGTTGATTCGTTACGGGAAGGCTATGCGCGGCATCAAGTACGCGCCAGTCTTCGTTTTCGGGGGACTCGGCGTCTTCGTGCTCGTGCATTTCCTGCTTCTCTCGCTCTTCAAGTCGATAATCTAGGGGTTCAGCGAAACCACCCGCTTTCCTCCGATTTGCTCCCCGATTTTTCGATGAATTCAAGTTTTTTTGGTTTTCTGGTTTTTTGAAAGGTTTTTAAACCCTTTTCGCGTAATGCCTGAAACAATCGGGTGGCGTTAAAAAACCATCATTTTAGTAATAACCCACGGGAGGTAGATGAGATGAAGAGAGGACAATCTGCGCTAGAGTATCTAGTGACTTACGGCTGGGCGATTCTCGCAATCGTCATCGTAGCCGCGTTATTGTGGGCTCTAGGGATATTCAATCCTGGCGGCTTGGTCGGAACCGGAAACCGGGCGAGTGGCTTTACGTTCAGCATTCTCGACCAGAAATACTCGAACACTACGCTTACGCTAAGCATAGCGAACACGCAAGGCAAACCAGTCTCAATCGTGAGCATCGCCTTAGACGGAACAAC
>JAZDKN010000111.1:0-2146 GCA_043803065.1 Microcaldota archaeon | reverse complement strand
GAATTTCTAGAACGTGGTTGGTTCCGCGCATTTTGCGAACGTAAATCGTGCGCGTAGCCCGAGTGCCCGTTCCAAGGAAACCGAGCAGAATCACTCCGTCGGTGACGTATTCCTCGATTCCGTAACGACTCAAGTGCTGCGCTCCGCCGCCAGCGCCTTCAGGAACTTCCGTCGTCATTACCGTCGTAAGTCCAGTTCTATTGAGGACGTACGCGAGCTTGAGAATGTTTTTGCGCGTCTCGTTTAGGCTGTCGCTGTGCAAACCCATCGCGGGAATGCTGTCGATAACGAGTCGTTTCGCATTCGTCTTGCGGCACACGTTGAGTATTTCAAGAAGCGCGTTATCGAAATCGAGCCTGCCAGGCGTGAGCGCGTGCTCTTCCTCGCTCGCAGTCCCCGCTTTCGCGCTCGTCGCATCGAGTATCGCTAGGAGGTCGTTCTTTTCTAATTCCTTCAGGTTCCAGCCGAACCTGAGCATGTCCTCGCGAATCTTGCTCGGCATTTCATCGAAAGTAACAAAAACCCCTGGTTCTTCGTAATCAACGAGCCCGTGGTACAAGTATTGCATGCCGAAAATGCTTTTGCCCGTGCCGCAGGAGCCGCTAACGAGAATCGAGCGCGCTCGCGGAAAACCGCCTTCGACTAGCGCGTCGAGCCCGGGAATGCCGGTAGCTACGCGCGACTTCATTTTATCCGCCTTCTCAGGTTTGCCGTTCTTGTCCCTGTCAGCCATGAAGCAATATTTACGCGGACGGTTATAAAAAGCTTTTATTACCGCGCAGCGTTAATCTCGAGTCGAACGATTCACGGGTTTCAAACGATTTCGGCGTTTTTCAGTCGTTCGACATTTTTTCAATAGGTCGGTGATTTTTCCAATGGTTTCAATTGAAGCGAAGGAAGAGTGGAACAAGCGCCTCGCCCGCGCGAAAAACGAGCGCCTGCGCTGCACGGCGCTAGTCGCGTTCAACGCTGCGGCGAATCACTTAAAGCAACTCGACTTGAAGAAAATCAACGCGTTCACCGAACGAATGAGCTCGCGCGACCTCGACCGCATCGCCGCAGCGAGCGGCGAAGCGAACGTCTTCGTCGACTCGCCAGAACGCTTTATAGCGGCGTTAGCCGCGTGCATGAAGCGCGGCAGAATAATGCGTTTTCCAGCTTCGCGCGACATGCTGGAATGGGTCGCAGACTTTTTCGGGGAGCCCGACGAACTGCAGTTGGGCGGCTGGGTGGGCGCGGTCGCAAGCCAGCTCGCTGCGCTCGGCGCGGAAGTCGTCGTATATGCGCGGCCGTTCTCGAAAAAACAAGCGGCGTTGTTCGACTCGAAAATCAAGAGCGTCGCCGTCGCGGCTAAAGGCAAAAAACTTTCGTTCACGTCCGCAAGCAAAGCCGGGCGCGAAGGCGATGCGACTCGAGAAAACTGGGTTCTCCGCTTCAACCAAGGCGACTCGCTCAGGCTCGGCGCATCGTTCGTCACGGCGCCGCGTTCGTGCTCGCTCGCAATACTCGAAAGCGAGGGAGCACAACCGTTTTTCGACGAGGAAATCGAGCCAGCGCTTGAAGTCCTCGGAAAGCGCGCGGACGTGGCGTTGTTCTCCGGATTCCATTCTATGCGCGAAAACAAGGAAACGCAAAAACACATGGCGCTCGCAATCAAGCACTTGAAGCAACTCAAGGCATCCAAAAAAATCCTTTTGCATTGGGAGTACAATCCGTTCGATTCGCCCGCGCTGGAAAAAAAATTCTTGAAAGCGTGCGAAGGCATTTTCGACAGCATCGACGTGAACGAGCCCGAACTAGTGTATTTACTCGAGCTCTTGAATTGCGGGCACCAGGCAAAGGAAATTGAGAAGCAAGAAAACTCGTTCAACATCTTCGAAGGCGCGAGGCGCGTTCTCGATAAACTCAAGCTCAAACGCGTGCAAGTGCACAGCGTCGGCTTCCACACAATAGTTCTCGCGAAGCCGTATCCGGTCGCTCCCGAACGCGTTCGCGACGCTTGCTTGTTCGCTTCGCTGGTCGCGACGACTAAAGCGCTCACCGGCAGTCGAGTCGTTTCGCTCGCCGACTTGAAGGCGTCGTCAGTCGCAAGCGTTTCGGATACGGGGTTGAACCAGCTCGGAGTCCTCGATTCAGCCATCGCGCC
>JAZDKN010000110.1:0-5108 GCA_043803065.1 Microcaldota archaeon | reverse complement strand
TGGCGTTACTACTTCAGGAAATTGGGTTTCAAAATGAGGAAGAACGTCACGGGAAACGGCGTTTTCTTCGTCTTGCGCCCGCAAAAAGACTTCGTCGTTGAATTCGTGGACGGCGTTCCAACCATGCCGTTGAAGGAGGCGTTGCGGTTCATGAAGAAATATGAGTACAATTTTTTGCCGGCTTTGGAGGCGATTGGAAGAGAACGCGGTTTTACCGCAAAAAAGTATGCGGAGGCTTCGCTTTATGCTTGAGTCTTTTGTTTCCCGCGAAAACGCCGTGTTTGAAGCGCTGCAAGTGTTCTTGGACGCCGGACCCGAATTCGTTGTCGTCGGCGGTTACGGCGTGTCTGCTTTCCAACGCCGTTACTCTATTGACGCCGACTTGCTGGTTCGAGAGAAAGACTTGCCTGAATTTTCTCGCTTGCTTGCAAACAACGGTTTCAGGAAAACGCTGTCCAAAAACGTTGGCTCGGTTTACGCCGGGGTTTTCCAGCGCTGGACTAAGAAAGAAGGGTTGCCCGTCTTCATCGACTTGCTGGTAAACGCGTTGGTGGTCAGGCAAACGAACGCGGCGTGGTCCTTCGAATACGTTTCAACTCACTCGCGAAAGCGGTTGATTCAAGGAATCGAGAAGCAAGTCAAGGCGTTCGTGCCGGAACGGGAATGGCTGATTGCAGTCAAGCTTCACTCCGCGAGACTCACGGACGTGAGGGACGCCGTCGCTTTAATGAATGCGGCTTCCGAAGAAAAAATTGTTTCTCACGCGCTGCAAGGCCTGCAAGGCGGCGACGTTAACGGCGAGAAAAAACTGGCTGAGAGTATTCGCTTCGTGGAGAGAGAATTGGGAAAGACACAGTTCGCCGACTCCTTCAAAGGAGTTTTCGAAACCAAAGACTTCGACGAGAAAAGCATTCAAACGCTGAAAAACCGCGTGCTGAAACAATTGCTTGAAAAACTGGAAGAAACGGAAAAAAACCGTTGACGGAAAAACAATCAAGTCCGACCAACGAAAAAAACTTTAACGCGAACAATGGTGGACGCACTTTGAGTCTTAAAGAACAGGTTAGGAAGGCCTTGGATTCAGTTCTCGACCCCGAGATGGGCGTGAGCGTAACCGAAATGGGACTAATTCGCGAAGTAAGCGCCGACGAAGCTAACGGCAGCGTGCGAATCAAAATGATGTTGACGAGCCCGTCTTGCCCGTTCGCCGCCCAAATTTTCGCGAGCGTACGCGCAGCGGCTGAAAGCGTTGCGGGAGTTCGTTCAGTCGAAATCGAGCAAGTCGCGCCCGAGTGGTGGCCCGACGACGCCAAGAAAAAATTCGCGAACCAAAAATGCTGAACGCTGATTCGCTGATTTTTTTAACTTCTTAAATTTTTCAGGTTTTTTTCAGGTTTGCAGGCGGTAGTAGTTGAGTTGGTCGTAAAGCGAGTCGAGAAGCTCGTAATGCTTTTGCTCTAAAACCGCCAGCTCGCGGAACGTTTTCGCTTCGTCAGAGTTTTGAGTCGCCAGCGCGAGCGCATCGTAAAAACCCTTTGATTTTTGCTCGAAACCCATTGCAACTAGGAGAATCGTCGAATACTCTTCCAGCTCTTCGCTCGACAAAGAGTCCCCGATTTTCGGCGCCGAAAGCTTGCGCTTCTGCTTGCTCAGCGAAAGCGGGCACGCCTTGCCTTTCCCAAGCGTTTTCAGCGTATCTTCGTGCGTCTTCTCTTCCTTTTCAAGTTTTTCGAACAATGCGCGCACGTCATCGTTTTTCGCCGCTTTCGCGTTCCTCGCGTAAAAAATTTTTGAATCGCGTTCGAGCTTGATTCCTTCGTCCAGCGCAGCGCACAATTCAACCATTCACCCACCACCCCCTCTTCAAGCGATTTTTCAAAATCAAACTAACAAAGCAATGAAATTAGATTAAACGAACGACGCACGGCAAAAACCCGCCAAGCAGACCTACCGCGCAAATCTACCAAGCAGACATATCAAGCGGGGGAATATTAACTTTTTTCTTAGCACTTTTTCTTACCGCTTTTTCTTACCGCTTTTTCTTGTGTCTCGCCTCGCGCCTCTCCCTCGCGCCAGCCTCGATCTCGCGGTTGCGCTTTTCCTTCCGCCATTCGCGCTCGAGCGAAGCGGCGCCGAGACCGATGAAGAACCCGGGGAGCGCGAGCCAGTTGAACAAGACGAAGCAGCATATTGCGAGTGCGGCGAGGAAGATGAAAGAGCGTTTCTCGCGCGTGAGCAGAAACGTTGCGGCGAGCGGCGCTAGAAACGAAAGCGCAGTAAGCGCTAGCGGAAGCCAGTTCGGTACAGCCAATTAATCCTACCTTTTTCAATTAGGCTAGATTTCGTAAATTTCGTAAACCGTGAACTAATGAACTATGAATTAAGAAGCTTTCGCGACGTCGTAAACCGCTTTCAGCGCGACTATGGGCGCGCCCGCGCTGACGAAAATCACTATGTTTTTGAGCACGTGGGTTAACCCCATCGAGCGCAGCGATTCAGGTATTTGCGAAGTCAAGTAAGGTGAAGAAGCGGTAACGAGGAAGACGAGGCAAGCGAGCAAATACGTAACGGTTTCCTTGTCGCGCACATTGAGGAGCCCGACGATTACGCCGAGCGCGACTAGAACGAGATAAAACGTCGAGTCTGGCGTGCGAAACAGGAATCCCGCGGCTATTGCAACGATTAACCCGAGGAAGAACGATGCGGAGCCGAGCATCGGCCAAAAGTTTTTGCCTAACCCGAACACTGCGCACCACCCACTGGATTTTAAAACGCCAAAACGTTACCCTGCGCGGGTTTAAAAACCGCTTTAACCCCGCTTCTTCAATCCGCTTTTAGCCTTCTTTCCAGTTCTTCTTTTCAGTTCTCGTTTTCATCCTTTGATTACGCCGAGGGGCACGAGTTTCGCGACGATGCGCGCGAGTCCAGCTCGTTCCACGCTCGCGACGACGTCGTCCACGTTTTTGTAAGCTCCGCCCGCTTCCTCAGCGAGCGTTACTGGTTCGGCGCTTTGAACCGTTATTCCGCGCTTAGCCATTTCCTGTTGAATTGAAATCCCCCGGAAAGCGCGGATGGCGTCGTGCCTGCTCATGACGCGCCCGGCTCCGTGGCACACGCTCGCGAAAGTTTCCGCTGCTTGCGGCGAGCCGACAAGCACGTAACTAGAGGTTTCCATCGTGCCCGGAATGATTACCGGTTGCCCGACGCTTCGGTACGCGCTCGGAATTTCGCTGCGCCCCGCCCAAAACGCGCGAGTCGCACCCTTCCTGTGAACGCAAACTTTTTGGTTTTTTCCTGAAACGGCGTGTTCCTCTATTTTCGCGATGTTGTGGCAAACGTCGTAAACAGTTCGCAAACCCATTTTCTCCCAATCGCCTTTTCCCTGGTTTTTGAAAACTTGCTCGAACGACTCGCGAACCCAATGCGCGATAACATGGCGGTTGCAGAAAGCGTAATTGACGGCGCAATTCATGGCGCCGAAATAATCGCGGGCTTCGTCGCTCTTGAGCGGAGCGCAGCACAACTCCTTGTCGGAAAGCGCAATACCGTATTTCTCGCTCGCGCGAAGCATCACGCGGATATAATCATCACAAGTCTGGTGGCCGAAGCCCCGGCTCCCGCAATGAATCATTACCGTAACGCCCCCCTCGGGAGGCAAGCGAAAAGCTTTCGCCGCTTCCGCGTCGAAAATGCGTTCGACGCGCTGGACTTCGAGGAAATGATTCCCGCTGCCGAGCGTGCCGAACTGGGGCATTCCGCGCTTGCGCGCCTGCGGCGTCGTCTTCGAAAAATCCGCTCCCGCTATTGCGCCGTTTTCCTCGCAATGCTCCGCGTCGTCCGCCACGCCGTAACCTCGTTCTACGCACCACGCCGCGCCGCGCGTAACTGCTTCGCCGAGTGTGCGCTCGTCAACGCGGATTTTCTTGCTTCCCACTCCGCTGGGCACGTTTTGGAACAACGCGGCAACGATTTCCTTTATGCGCGGTTGGACTTCGCTCGCGCTCAAGCTGCTGGTAAGAAGGCGGACTCCGCAGTTGATGTCTAAGTCACTCGTTTCTTAGTTTGAAAGAAAAGAGTTGTAACCAACACCACCTGGGGAGACGATTCCTTCTTCAAGCGAGAACGCAGCCACGCCGCCGATGGGGAAACCGTTTAAGTCAATTCTTCTAATTCAAAAAAAGAATTGAATCCTTCGTGTCCATCGGGCATGACCATGCTCGCCTCAATTATTCCCGGCAGAGCCGCGACGTTGCGCGCTTGGCCGAGCGTGCGGTCCTCCTGCATTTTCTTGAGCAGCGCTTCGCCAGCGTACAAACGCACGGGCACGCGCATCGCCCCGCTTTTAGGGATTTCATAAACCGCGTCGCGAATCTTATTGAACTCCAGCTTCGCATCACCTCGAATAAGTATAATGGTTTATGGCTTGCGCTAATAAAAGGGTTTTCTCGTCGAAAAACTTGAATGCATTGGCTTCAAGCAGTTTCTGGAAATTTTTTTTCTTGTGAATCAGTATTAAAACCAATCCAGAGTTTTTCACTATTCTTTCCTTGTAATCGACTCCTATTTTTTCTAGAGCGCGTTCAGTCATGTCTGCTTCTTTTCTTCCTAACGCAACGCATATCTCGTAGTATTTTCTTTTAGGACTGAACGAAATTGAGCCATCTCCGCAAACAACTCCTGAGACTAGTGCCTTCGCTAGTTCTTCAGTTAAATTAGTTTCAATGAGGGTTATTGAAGCGTCCAAGATTTTCTTGTAAAACCAGCCGTAGGCCGACAGAATGACGCAAGGCGACTTGGACTTTTTGTTTTCGTAAAACCTTATTCTATCTTCCGCAATTCCTAACTCGTTAGCATAATCTATTTTACGTTTGTTGGGCGGAAGGTAAACGTATGCTCTCAACTCGCTTTTCTTGACGCCTAGTTCGTCAGTCAAAAAGCCTTTAAAGTACTTGATTATCGGCAAGGATGTATTTGAAAAAGCTATTTTCTTTTTGGTTTTCTTGTCCCCTTCAGCTAGAAACAAGCCTAAAGCAACAGCGAATTCACAGTCAATCGTTATTTCTGAAACAATGTCTTCGATTGAAACAATTGAGTTATTGCACTCTAAC
>JAZDKN010000109.1:0-5399 GCA_043803065.1 Microcaldota archaeon | reverse complement strand
ACCTGTCGCGCGAAGTCGAGCGCCTCGAGGGAATCGCGAGCGACGGGGGCGTGCGGCTTGTTCTCGAGAATTGTTTGCGCAGCGACTTCTTCAGTAACGCCGACAGGCTGTTCAAGGTGTTGCGCGCGAGTGGCGCGGGTTTTTGTCTTGATGTTGCTCACGCCGAGTTGACTGCGCAGAAGGCGAAGTTGTTGCGCCGAAAGCCGGATGAAGTGCATTTGACGGATACGCTCGTCGAATCGCATGCGGACTTGCACGCTGGACTCGGGCAAGGCGACATTGATTTCGCTTGGTGGGTGCGCGCGTTTAAGCGCTTGGGTTTCGACGGGTTGTTCGTTCTCGAGTGCGAGCGCAAGAGTGATTTCGTCGCGTCGCGCGAAAAGCTATTAAGGTTGTGGAACAAATAATTCAACGCGAAACGAAAGCGAAAATATGGAAAAGCGCGAGAAAGTGAGAACCGCTATGGCTGAAAACGAGTTCGATGTCGGCATCGTCGGCGGAGGCCCTGCTGGACTGAGCGCCGCTGTCTACGCCGCGCGCCGCGGGTTGCGCTGCGTTGTTTTCGAAGGCGCCGCATGGGGCGGAGCGCTAGCCGGACACCACTCGATCGAGAATTACGCCGGCTTTCCGAAAATCGATTCGCAGGAACTAGCAGACAAAATGAAGGCTCACGCGGAAGGCTTGGGCGCGCGCCTGTTGCTCGCGAAAGTCAGCGAAATCGAGCCGGACGCCGCAACAAAAGGTTTTCTCGTCAAGACGGATGAAGCGGGCGAGTTTCGCGTGCGCGCCCTCGTTATCGCGACCGGCGCGGTTTACAAGAATTTGCAGGTTAAAGGCGAGAAAGAGTTCGCGGGAAAAGGCGTTAGTTACTGCGCTACGTGCGACGCGCCGTTCTTCAAAGGAAAAATCGTGGCAGTCGTCGGAGCGGGGAATACGGCGATTACGACTGCTTCGCTTCTCGCGGACGTCGCGCAACGAGTCATCTTAATTTACCGCAACGGGATTCGCGCGGACAAAGTGCTCGTCGACGAATTGCGCAAGCGCGCGAACGTGGAATTCATCGGTGACTCGAACGTCGCGGCAATCGAAGGCACGAAATTCGTTGAACGCCTGCGGTTGAAGAATTCGAAGACGAGCGAGGAAAGCGCTCTCGACGTAAACGGCGTTTTCATCAACATCGGGCTCGCGCCTACGACGACGTTGTGTACGCTGCTTCGAGTCAAGACTCTCGAGAACGGCTGCGTTGCCGTAGACGAAAAACAGCGCGCGAGCGTGCCAGGCGTTTTCGCTGCGGGCGATTGCGTGGGCCGCTTGATGCAAGTCGTTTGGGCTGCGGCCGAGGGAGCGCAAGCCGCGTTGAGCGCGCACGAATACTTGAAAACCAAGTAAAAACGAAACGAAGTAAAACGAAGCAAAACTTCTGAAAACGCTTTTTTGTTTGCTTTTTGTTCTGCCTAGCGGTAGGCTCGAGAAAAAAATAAAATCAGGTTGAACGCTAGTTTTTTGGGGCTTTTCAGTTTTGCCGGTTAAACAGGCTTTAATTCAGTAATTTCAGTAACCGCTTAATACCTGCCGCCGCCACCGCCGTAACTGTCGCGTCTCGGCTTCCTGTGCTTTTGGAAGCAGTCCCTGCAGTAAACAGGTTTTCCTTCCGTGGGCTTGAAAGGCACTTCGCACTCTTTGCCGCAATCGCTGCAAACGGCTTTGTGCATTTCGCGCGGCGCGCCGTAACCACGGCCTCCGCTGTCGTTTCCGCTTCCGCTGTCGTCTCCGTAACTCATTTTCTATTTCACTTTCCAGAAGGCGCCCTTATTCGCTAGCGCCTTAACTGCAACAATTTAGGCTGGCGGGTATATAAATCGTTTCGCCTCGAGCCTCGCCACCTAAAGCATCGCTGCGAGCATCGCTTCTAGCTCGCCTCGAGCGCACGCGAATTCAAACTTTTTTCGCGCGAGCTACAGGCACTTCTTCCCCGCACTTCGGACAAACGTAAACAAAAGCTTCAGGCGTGGGTTTTAGCGAAGGCGTACAATTCGCGCACATTCCGCTTCCGCAATACGGGCAAAACACGACTCGCACATTCTTCGCTCCGCAGTGAGGGCAACCAGCGTTAGCTGCAACGCGCATTTTCACGACTTGCACTTGTGGTACCGCTTGCGGCGCAGTTTGCTCCGAGCCAATGGTTTTGCCGCTTGCGTCGAGGCTCTCGAGTTGCGAGAAAACACTTGCTCCACCCGCGCTCGCTCCAGTCGCACCCGCACCGCCGCCTGCACCGAACCCGCTCGCGCTGCCAGCCGCGCCGGCTTGCTTCGCTCGAGGCGCAAAAGCGTCGGCGCCGAACAAATCATTAATTGAAAGCGGTTTCTCTGCAGGCGCGTTCGGCCCGCGCGGAGCACCGCGCTGCGCTACAGCGCGCGCTGCTCCAGGCTTGCCTGGCTTCTCGAGCTGCGAGTAAACGTCGGAAAACAACGCGTTAAGCTCCGCTTTTTCCATGCGCTCTGACTCGAGCCTCGCGCGCGCAGACGAACCGCCCCCGCCGCCGCGGCGCTCGAGATAAAGCCGGTGACGCTGCGCCGGACCCTCTTCTTCCTCATCCGCTTGCGCGGCTGCAGCCGCGCCTCGTGCTCTCGGCAGCGGCTTGCGCGCGACAGGCACCGGCGCCTTAATCAAATGCAATTCGTCGAGTATGACTTCGATTTCGTGTTCCTCGCTCGGCTTCGGCGGACCGCGATAAGCTTGAGCGCGTTGCGGCGCGCGCTGCTCGCTCGCCTTGCTTCCGAACGAACCGAAAATTTTTTGCAGAAAACCTTTTTCCTCCTTCTTTTGCGGTTGCGGCGCTTGCGATTGCGGGGGAAATGAAAGAGGCGTTGCGAGCGGAGGCGCGCGAGTTGGAGCTGACGAGGTTGCCTGCGCAATCGACGCTTTGGCTTCACCTGCATCGCTTTTCGCGTAACGCGGTTTGCCTAAAACGCCGGCTGCGACAGCTGTTTTCGTTGGCGTAGGCGTTGGAGCTTGAGCTGCGGCGGAAGCCAAAACAGGCGGCGCAGTCAATTGCATTGGCGGAGTCTCGAGTTTAACCGCTTCAGCAGGGATTCGCGCGTTCACGGCGGGCTGCGGCGTCTCATCCTTTTCCCGTTCGCTTATAACGCCCTTGTTTTTGAGTTCCTCGAGTTTCTCGCGCACGCTCTTGCCCGCTGCCGCTTTTCCCGCCGTTTGCGCGGCTTGCCGCGCTGCCTCGCTCGCGGCATTTAGCGTCGCAGCGCTTGGTTTCACTTCGAATTTCTCGAAACTTGGTTCTTCTATCGGAGCTTCAGACGCAGGTTGCGGCGCACACTGCGGCGCGGACATTTCATCCGCCTCGAACTTGCGGACTTCCTGCACGAACGGAAGCAAGCGCGCAGCGCCTTCTTTTTCAGGCGGAGCGGCAATCGCGACTTCCATCGTCCGCTGTTTCGTGAAAACGCTTTTCGCCGAGGAAACGATTTTGAAAACGAGGAGGCAAAACGCTGCTGCTGCGAGAGCGAGCAACGGAGTCAAACCGGCTGCGGCTTCGAGTCGCGCAATCGCTTGCTCGCCGTAAAGCGCGTACTCGAGGCCGAACGCCGCGAGAATGAAAGCGATGCCTACCGCGAGCGAAAGCAAGAGCTTGCGGCGTTTTGACGAAGTGCGAATCTCAGGCTGCGTGAGGCGCAGGAAAACGTAGCCGAACGAGACGCTGCCGAATAAAGTGAACGCGTAGTACAACGCGGCTGCTGCGGCGCCAGCCATTTCTGCGGTCTCCATTTTTTGTTATCGCCACTCGCATTAACGAAGCGCGGGTTAAAAAACGTGTTTCCCTTAAAGATTTTTCGTTCTCGAGAGGCGTAGTAATCGAAAGAGGGGATTGCTTTTGGATTTCGGAATGTTTCTCAGCGATTTGCCTTGGCTCGTCGCAATCAGCGCCGCGTCGACCATAGTGATTTTCCCGATCGTCTTTCTAATGAGCCTGGTTTACGATTGGCTTTGCGACAGGTACGAGCGCACGCCTAAAGTATTGCTTATGCTCGTTTGCGCGTTCCTCGGCGTGCTTCTCTTCGCAGTAATCGCTTACGCTTACGTCGGGCTCACGCTCCAGCAAGTGCTCACGTCCGGCACCACTCAGTAACGACACAAAATAACGATGGACGCAAACCAATTTTTGCTTTGGAATCCGTCAACCCCGCGGTTCCGTTAATGGCAAAGGTTTTTAAATAGTCATGACGTCATCATGACTGTTCCGCAGCGGCGTCACGACGCTTTTCCGGAACAACGTGGTGAGGGTGTTGAGCGAAGACGACGAGGCAAACGAAAAAATTTCCGCCGAGTTCGCGAGCGTGGCGCACGACTTCAAGAAACTAGCGCAAGCCAGCCGCGACCCCATTGCAGTCGCCGCAATGCTAGACCGGCTCACGGAAGAACGCAAGTCGACGAACCTGATTCTCAAAGAAATCTCGCGCAAGCTCGAGCAAATGGATTCGCGCATTCACAGCCTTGAAAAAGATTTTTCCAAGGTTTCAAAAGCGTCACAAAAATCGCAGTCGGCGATGCCTGAGGCGCCGCAAGCGCCTCAACCGCCGCTGCTACCAGACATCGACGAATCGATTCTCGGCTTCGTGCGCAAGCGAGGCAAAGCGACTGCCGAAGAAGTGCGCGCGCGCTTTCACTACCGTGGGCCGAACGCGGCGAGCGCGAGGCTCAACGGCTTGTTCAAGCTCGGGCTCCTCGAAAAACGGCAGGTAGGCAGGAAAGTTTTCTTTATAGCGAAATGAAAAAATGAAGTTAGTCGGAGTTGGTCAACGGTTTTACTCGGTTTCACGGTTCTAGGTGCCTGAAGACTATAAAATGCAAGGCGCTTGGTTCAACCCACCTTCACAACCCTTTGGGCCGGGCTTTTCCATTCCCACCGGAAACGCGCCGGCCCAACCTAATTTTTCAGAGAAACGCTTTCTTAGGGCGCAGTCTTCACACGGTTTGCCTGCCGACGAGCTTCGCCCAATGCTCGCGCGGCAAATCGAACAATGTGGCGTCGCTCGCGTCGAACGAAACGAACGCGCTGTCGCCGACTTGAAAACTCTTCCCGAAACCCATTCGCTTAACCACGATTTGCGAAGCGCCGGACGAGAGTTCGTAACGAATCTTCTCGCCCATAAAACGCCGCGACTCGATTTTCGCGTGCACGAAATTCTCGTGGTAAGGCTTGCGCTTGCTGATAACGAGCTTCTCAGGACGAAAGACGACGACGACTTTCTCCGCTCCCCGCGACAGCTTCGACGCCTTCGCTTTCGACAAGTCGAACTCCTTACCCAAAAAGCGCACGAATAGTTTCGGACTGCTGTGCGCGGGCGCGCGCTTGATTTCGCCCTCGAAAAAATTGGCTTCCC
>JAZDKN010000108.1:0-10313 GCA_043803065.1 Microcaldota archaeon | reverse complement strand
TGTGATACATGCGGGGACAACTTCTTCGATTCTAAACAAGCTCAAGAAATACTCGCGACAAACAAGAAAAAACGGCGAATTTCCGCATTAACGGCTTGACGGACTTCGAAGTCAAGTGTTGAAATTCACCGGAACCCAACCCCCGAAAACTTATTAACCGCGACGACAATCATTTACTGCTCTTTCAGAGAAAAGCGGCGAAAATGCGTCACTCGACGCTCCTGCTGCGGAGGCGAAAGAGAAATGGCTAAAGAAAAAGAAGAAAAAAACGAAGGCGAAAATGCGCCGCTCGACGCTCCTGCCGAAACGACGGAGAAAACGAATTCTGGGAAAACCAAAAAGAAAGTGTCCAGCATACGCGAGTTGCCCGGCATAGGCGACAGCGTCGCGAAAAAGCTTGAAGACGCCGGTTACGACACGCTGGAAAGCATCGCGTACAGCCTGGCGAGCGAACTCTGTGAAATCGCTAGCGTAAGCGAAGGAAGCGCAAACAAAGCGATTCAAGCAGCTAAAGACGCGCTCGAACTGGGTTACGAGACTGGAAACGAAGTCTTCGAACGCCGCAAGAAAATCGAGCGAATCACGACCGGAAGCAAAGAGCTCGACGCGCTTCTTGGAAACGGAGTCGAAACTGAAGCGATTACGGAGTGTTTCGGCAAGTTTGGTTCCGGGAAATGTGTTTGTGGCAATACGCCAGTCGCTTACCTAAACGACGAACAGTTTCATTTAGAACCTATAAGTGCGGTTTACGAAAAATACAAATCCGTGCACGGCGAAACGCCGTTTGAAGACGGCTTCGTGGTTCAAGGCGCGCCGGTCAGCGTATTCGCATTTAACGACAAAGGCGTTTCGATAGAACGCGCGAGCGCGATATACAAAGGAACCGCAGCTCAGTTGGTTGAATTCGAAACCGAGCGAGGAAGAAAAGTCAAAACCACTCTTCCCCACCAGTTGCTAGTATTCACGGAAAACGGTTTGGTTTGGAAGCAAGCGGGAGAACTGCGCGCCGGCGATTACGTCGCCGCACCGAAAACGCTTCCCGAAACGGGCAACCAAAACGCTTTGACGGAAGACGACGCCTATTTTCTCGGCTTGTTCACTGCGGAAGGAACACCAAACCCACTTTCGATTACTACGACCGAAGAAACTGTGGTTGCTTGGCTGAGGGAATACTTGCCCGGGCGCTTCGGCTTCGAGCCAACGATAAGCGTCAGGCAGATCGAAAACCACTTGCCAGCTCACTTAATTCTCTTAAGAAAAAGTACCTCCAAAATGTTGGGCGCGCTAGCAGAAAGCAAATCTGCTGAAAAACACGTTCCAACGGTAGTGTTTACAGCGAGCCAAAAGACCAGAGAAGCGTTTCTCGCAGGCTACATTGAAGGCGACGGTTGCCTTGGAGCGAGCGTACAAATGGACACGAAAAGCGAACGACTTGCGAAAGAATTGTCCTACCTGCTGGCAACAATAGGCGTAAGCACGACGAAAGCCACGCACACCGTCAAAGGCGAGAACTATGCTCGGGTATACGTTTCGGGAGCCGGTAGGAAGAAAATCGCCGCGTTGCCGTTCAAATTCAAGAAGCTAGACGCGCAAATGCAGGATGGGGTTTATGGCTACCCTGAAGAACTGACTGAGCTAGTCAGAAGCATTTACGGCGAAACGCTCGGCGGAAACCGCGGGCGCCGGCAGAAAGTCTTCGGAAAAAAAACTATTCGCGAGCAAAGCGAAACGCTTTGGGGAATTCTCAGCCAAGCGCCGAAACAAAGGATTTGCGATGCGACTTTCGCACAAATCATCAATTTCTTGCAGGACGGCGCAGCATACGTTGAAACCACAGTCGCTCAAGCCGGAACGCTAAACCGAATGAGCAGGGAACAACAAATAGCGTTCTTCAATACGCTTCCGTTCGCTTTCGCCGACTTGGCAAACCAATTAGGCATAACCAAACACGGAGCGCAAAACTACCTGCAACGCGGCTTACCAGCAGAAAAAACGGACGCCGTTGCCCAGGCGGTAACGAGCGAGTTAAACAACAGGAAATCCCGCTTGCAAAAAGGAATTGAGCAACTGAAAATCATTGCTCTGCTTGACTGGGATAAGGTTGTTGCGACAAAAACAATCGAGCATAACGACGTTGTTTACGACTTCGTCGTTCCGAACGGCCACACTTTCGTTGGCGGAAACATGCCGACAATACTTCACAACACCCAATTGGCGTTTCAACTTTGCGTAAACACGCAGTTGCCTCGCGAAAAAGGCGGACTCGAAGGAAGCGTCTTGTTTATTGATAGTGAAAACACTTTTCGCCCGGAACGCGTAGCGCAAATCGCTAAAGCCGCTGGCTTAGATCCCGACGCGGTCCTCAAAAACATTCACTACGTGCGCTCGTACAACAGCGACCACCAAATGCTGTTAGTCGACAAGGCGGATGAAATCATCAAGAAACACAACATTCGCCTCGTCATCGTCGACTCGTTGACTGCTTCGTTCCGCTCGGATTACATCGGACGCGGAACGCTTGCCGCGCGACAGCAAAAACTCAACAAGCACGTGCACGCCCTGTTGAGGCTCGCCGATTTGTACAACATCGCAATTTACGTTACGAACCAAGTAATGGACCGGCCCGACATTTTGTTCGGCGATCCGACCACCCCAATCGGGGGGAACGTATTGGCCCATTCTAGTACTTACCGAGTCTACCTCCGCCGTAGCAAGGAGACGCGGAGAATCGCAAAGCTCGTGGACTCGCCGAACTTGCCGGACAACGAGTGCGTGTTCACCGTAACGGAAAACGGCTTGGGCGACGCGGAATAAAAACGCGGCAAGCGCGCGGCGTCCGCGCGTTTTTCTTTTTTTATTGTTATTCCTTTTTTCTGGAACGCGGTTTTTTAAACTAGTTGCGCCAAAAAACACTCGGGTGAAAGCAAATGGGATTGATGCACGCAAAACCGCAAACGAGAGACGGCGTTGTTGGAACATTGACGCTCAGCGGCTTCAAAGTGGAAGCACACCCGACAGACAAAAACACGGTTATTGCTAAGTTCGGCCTGGGTGTAAAATCAGAACGCTTTGCCACGATGGTTAAAGCAAACAGACTTTACTTTTCCGGGAAAAAAATAGTAAAAATTCATCCCTCGGAAAAGATGGATATCGTGTTAGCTACTGCTAAAACAACCGAAAAACCGGACGCGATTCAAGAAGTCGAATTCGGCCATAACGTACTTTCGGGAGACCACGGAGAAAAGGTAATAGGCTTGCTTAAAGCTTTGAAAAAGGCTACGACATGAACTCAAACGTGGACTCCGAGGAGCGCGAGAATAATGAGCGCCCCGACTCCCGCGAGCCCGAGCAACGCGCTGACTATAACGCTTAGAAGATTAATCTCGATTTTCAACCCGTAAGCCGAACCGAAAAAATTGATTGCGAGCAGCGCGAGCACACCGAGAACCGCATTAACGAACAAGTTCTTCAGTTTTTTGAGCACGATGATTGCGAGAACAATTAGAATAATCGCGACCGCAACCCACGCCCACCACGGCAAAGAAAAAACCTTCAACCCGACAAGCAATCCGGTCCCCGCCGCTTCAGCTTCACCAGCCATTTCAATCGCCTCACTTAACAAACGGCTTTGCCGCGCCTCGCGCGCGCGAACGCCTCGGGCAACGCTTCAATCAAGTCGCCCGCGTTGTAGTAAACGCCTTGGCGCTTGAACAGCGCGTCGCCAGCAGCGCCGTTAACGAACGCCGCAGCGCAAGCCGCGCGAAACAAATCGTTTTTCGTCGCGAGCGCCGCCGCGAGCCCCGCGAGAACATCGCCAGTTCCGCCTTTCGTCATTCCCGGGTTTCCCGTGTGGTTCGCTGCGAGCCTGCGGCCGTCTGTAACGTAATCAATTGGCCCCTTGAGGAGAATCACGCAGCCGAAACGCTTGGCGCACTTCACCGCGTTTTCCGGAGTTGCGGGGCAATGAAACAGCGCGCGGAATTCCTCGGCGTGAGGCGTGACGAGCACGTTCGCGCCGAGCTTGCGAGGGTCGACGACGCGCAGCGCGCCCGCGTCGAGAACGAACTTCTTGTCCTTGTGCTTGCGGAGAAGCGATTCAAGAAAACGCTTCGTGCGCGCGTCGGGCGCGAGCCCCATTCCCGCGAGAACGCAATCGCTCTTGTAAACCGCGTAATCGATCCGTGTTTTGTCGGCTACCATGACTTCCGCAACGCACTTGCGCAAGCCTTTTACGAGTTCGCAGTTGTAGCCGAACGGCGAGTAAAAGAAAACGTAGTCAACGAAGCGGTTCGCAGCGCGAACGGCGAAAACGGGGGCGCCGTGGAACTCGCGGCTCCCGCCGATTATCGTGATGCCGCCGTTCTGGCCCTTGTACGAATTCGGTTTCGGGCAAAACAACGAATTCACTATCGAAGCGGTAATCCTTTGCGGCTTTAGTTTAAGCATCGTTTATCACTTGCTGAGTCACTTGCTGAATCTCTCGTCAAATCACTCGATTTTACTCGCGCCCGCTTCTTTAATTATTCGGTAAACGTTGTCCGCGAATCCTTCGAGTTCGCGCTCGTGGCTCACGAGGAGAACCTGCTCCGCGCCGACCGCCTCGAGAACGTCGCGCATTCTGCCGAGCTGTTCCTTGCTGAAGCCGTCAGTCGGCTCGTCGAGAATCAGCAAATTCTCTTTAAGGCTAGGACTCGCGCTGCGCACGACCTTATTCAGCGCGAGACGATACGCCAGCGCAAGCGCGCTCTTCTCTCCCCCGCTCAACGCTCCGGCGCTTTGCTCGTAACCCTCTTGCGTGACGAGCGGCGCGAACGCTTCGCTCGCGCGAACGCTCAACCCGCTTTCCTCGACGAGAATCGCAAAAAACGACTGAAGCGCAGCATCGAAATCGCTTTGAGTCGCGGCGAGCACGCTTTGCTCTATCGACTCGAGCGCCGGAACGAAGCACTCCGCAAGCCAAGCGCGCTTCTCGCGCAAGTCCTCGAGCTGTTTCCGCTTCGCTAGCTTCTCCTCGATTTTCGCCGCGAGCTCGACAGCGCGCTTCTCCAACGCCGCAGCCTCGCCTTCCGCCGCGCCCCTCTCGCGCATCACCGCGCGCAACTCCGCGTCCGCATCGCTTTGAACGCGCTCGCTCCTCGCGAGGTTTTCGCGCAACCCAGCGCTCGCCTCGAGCTCCGCGCGTTTGGCGGTGAGCGTTTTTTCGAGCGCTGGAATTTCGGCGGTGAGCGCGCTCGCTTTCGCTCGCGCCTCGCTTTCGCGTTCGCGGTAATCGTTGAGTCTCGCCTCGATTTCTGCGGCGCGCTTCGCGGCGCGTTGGGCTTCACGGAATTCCTCGAGCGCTTCCTCAAGCGAGCGTTGGCGTGCCTCGCTCGCGTCGCGCGCCTTCGTTTTTTCGTTTAGTTGGCTTGCGAGCGACGCCTTTTTCGAAGCAAAATCCGCGCCTGCGATTGGCCGCTCGCACGTCGGGCAAACGCCTTTCCGCTCGAGTTCCTCGTACTCGAGTAGTTTCGCACTCAGCGAACCGCATTCTGCCGCGAGCGAGCCCGCTTGCTTGCGAACCGACTCGAGTTCCGCCTTGATTTGAGCTTCGCTCTTGACGGACGGCAGGATTTTCTTCTTGACTTCGCTTAATTCGATTTCGTCGCCGACGGCTTGCTTGCGCAGTTTTTCCGCTTCGCCCGACGTCCGCGTTTGTTCCGCGCGTTTTTCACGCAAGTGTTTTTCGAGTAGTGGAATTTCCCGCGCAGTGCCTTCGACGGATTTCGCTTGCTCGCGCAATGACGCCAGCAACGCTTTCGCTTCAGCGAGCTTAGCCTCAATTGCGCGCGCCTTGTCGTTGAGTCCCGCGAGCTTGGTTTTGGCTTCACTCAGCTTCGCTTCCTTTTCCGCTTTCTCGATTTGGATATCGGGAAGGTCGTCTGTTTCGCCTTCAACTCGCTGCTCGAGCGCTTTAAGCTCCCGCGCCACGATCGCAGCGTTGTCTCTCGCAGTGCGATAGTCTTCTATGCCGAACGCTTTGCGCAGCGTGTTCATGCGCTCCTCGTCGGAAAGCGAGAGCACGAGCTTCATTTCCTCTTGCGGCGTGAAGACGGCGTAACGGTAAATCCAACTCGTCGCTTTAGGGCTAGGCGGCTCGTTGAACCCGAGAATCTTGAGGACTGCAGCGCGCATTTCGCGCGGCGCGTACTCGACGCGCTTTCCGTCGGCGGTTATCGATGCGATTCCCTGCTGGACTGAATCCCGCTTGCGCTCAAGCGTACGCTCGAAAACGTACTCGCGCTCCAAAATTCGCATTCGAAGTTTGACCGCGCCCGCGGGCGTGCCGTGCTTGAGCAGGTATTCCGAATTCAAGTCGCCGAGTCCGAACAAAGCGAATTCAATCGCATAAAGCAGCGTGCTTTTTCCGCAGCCTATGTCGCCTTCGAAAAGCGTAACGCCGCTCGCGAATTCGATTCGCGCTTGCGCGTAAGAACGAATGTTTTTGAGTTCCAGCGACAAAAGCTTCATTTCTAATCAATTCCCAAAATTTTTGCTGCTTCACGGCACATCTTCACTTCGTAATCTCCCTTCTTTTCCTTCGCTTCCTCATCACGAGCCTTGCTGAACGCGCGAAGCAGTTCATGCGCGACTCGCGCTCCTTCGGCTCGCAGAAAAGCGTTCTTCGTTTCGAACGCGGCGGACGCTTGAGCAAAAGCGCGCTCCTCGATTTCCTGCTTGTTCGCGCCCTCAACGCGCTGCGCCGTTGCTTCGCGCGCAGTCAACTGGCCGCGGTTCAAGTAAAAAACGCGGGCACCGCGCTCGGCGAACGCCTCGCGCACTCCAGCGAAATCGATTTCGCCGGGCTTGCCTTCGCGCAACTCGCCGAAAACCTTCGCGAGAACGATTTTGCCTTCGACTTCGACGCCAGCTGCGCTCGCTTTTTCGAGCAGCGCGGCGCTCGTTTCGCTCGCGCTTTTTCCAGCGACGTTGAACTCTAACGAAATTACGCCGACGAGCTTAATCGGCTTGAACTCGGTTTTGACTCGCGCGCCATCGATTTCGACGACGTAATAACCCCAATCGTGGCGCGACGCGGCTTCAAGATCGCGGTAATCCGCTGAAAAAAGCGGCCCCGGAAAAACTATGCGCCCGAAACCGCGTTGCGCCTCATCGATTTCAGCTCGCTCGTGCACGTGCCCGCCAGCGTAGTAAGCGCAGCCCTTCGGGAATTGCGCGAGCGGAATGCCTTCGCTGCGACTCAAGAATTCGGGTTTGTGTTCGTCAATCGCGCTGTGAAAAACGAATATTTTCGTTCCCGCCGTTTTTTCGAATTCGCTCCACGCGGCTTTCTCGAAAAAACCGTTTTCGAGTCCGCGCGAGCGGGCGCACGCGCCCGCGAGGCGCGCGCCAGTAGGCGCGTCAATGACTATTTCCGGGTGCGCCGCATCGTCGGAATGAATCTTGCACAAAACGCCAGCGCTAGCGAGCACGTCGATTACGCTCGTAGCCGTAGGCGAGTAATCGTGACTGCCGTAAACGAGGTAAATGCGCAAGCCCGCATCTCGGCATGCGCGCATCGCTTTCGTCGCTTCGTCGACGACTCGCATGTCAGGCAGCGCTACGTGAAACAAGTCGCCAGCGATGATTACGAAATCGAGCTTTGCCGCAACGCATTCGGAGAGGCAGCGCTTGAAGGCTTCGAGATTGAACTCGCGCAGCGTCGCGTCGCGGAAAGCGCCTAAATGCACGTCTGCAATGTGAGCAAAACGAATAGCCAATTAAACCACCGAATGCACGAAAACGCGTTATTGCGATAAGTTTAAATTGCGTTTTACTAAATAATGCTTGCCTTTTTCTCGAAAAAACGCAAAGGCGTAGGGCTTAGTCCCGCTAAAAAAGCTTAAAAAATTAAAAAACGATGAACGGGTGGTTTGGCGTGCCTGCGGTAATGAAGAACGACGAAATCGGACCCGAATACTTTATTCAAGTGACTGACCCGAAAGTCGGGCTCGTCGCGTTCCTTTCAATCGACAACACGAACCTCGGCCCTGGAAAAGGCGGCTGCCGCCTTGCGCAAAACGTGAGCGGCGAAGAAGTCTTCCGCTTGAGCCGGGCAATGACGTGGAAGAACGCGCTTGCGGAACTGCCTTTCGGCGGAGCGAAAAGCGGCATCGACGTAGGAAACCGCAATCCGCACGATCCCGCGCAAGTCAACAAGGAAGCGTTGATTCGCGCGTTCGCGCGCAAAATTAAGTACTTGATTCCCGAGAAATACATCGCCGGTCCCGACATGAATACGACGGAACGAGAAATGGATGTTTTCGCTGACGAAGTCGGCAACCCGAAGGCGACGACGGGAAAAAGCAAGGCTAAAGGCGGTTTGCCTCACGAACTCGGCAGCACGGGATTCGGAGTGGCGAAAAGCACGCTCGTAACGCTCGAAGAAATGAAAATCGCGCCGGACGCAGCGACAGTCGCAATCGAAGGATTCGGGAACGTGGGAACGTTCGCAATGAAATTTTTGACGGAAGCAGGGTGCCGCGTCGTTTGCGTCAGCGACTCGAAAGGCGCGATTCACGACGAGAGCGGACTCAACTACGAGAAGCTCATGCACGTCAAACAGGAAAACGGAACCGTCACTGCGTACGAAAGCGCTGGCGCCAAGAAAATCGACGGCGCAGCGCTGTTCGGCTTGCCCGTTACCGTGCTGATTCCCGGCGCGCGGCCGGACGTGATAAACGAGTCGAACAAGAACGCGGTTCGCTGCAAGCTCTTCGTCGAAGCTGCGAATATCCCGGTTAGCGAGAAAATCGAGGACGAGTTTTGGAAGCGCGGCGTCATCTTCATTCCCGACTTCGTCGCGAACGCGGGCGGAGTCATCAGCTCGTACGTCGAATTCATCGACGGAACGGAACAACAAATGTTCAAAACGGTGGAACAAAAAATCGTGAAGAACACTCGCCTCGTAATGGAGGAAGCGCTGCGCACGAAGCTGAACCCGAGGGACGTCGCGCGCCGAATCGCGCGAGAGCGCGTCATGGCTGGCGCAAAGAAAAAATAAGACACGAAAACAGACGGTCGCCGCGTTGAGCAAACGAATTAGCAGTGTTTTTTAGCTATGACTGTGGCGACCGGTTTCGGGTAAAATAGTTGTTTTGCCGGAATGTGGTTGGCTCTTCGAAAGCTTCCGAAAAATAAAGCGTTCTGTAAACGGTACTTTGCGTTCGGCGAGCAGTTTTCGCACCTCGTGCGTTTGAGCGTTTTCGTCTGCGTAAACGAGTAATTTGTGCGTTGGCGGAAGCCCGAGTTTTTTGTGAATACTGGTAGGACGCATAAACAACGATGAAGGAATCGCCTTGACTGCGTCACGAGTCGCTTCAAATAAGACTATTTTTTGCAATTCTGATGCTGGCTTTATCGGCTTCGGCGACAAAAAGTCTTGCGCAGAAACAAAACAAACTTTTTTGACTGATGGAGGAAAGCGCATAAAATCAGCTCCGCTCATTTCGCGTTTTCAACGAGATCCCGCAAGTGCTTGTGCAAACGCGGATTCGCAGCGATAACGTTGCGCAGCTCCGGCCGCCACTTTTTGCCGTTGAAGTCCGTCACGATTCCGCCTGCCTCGCTGACGAGCAGCGCGCCAGCCGCGAGGTCCCAAGGCTTCGGCATGGAAGCGCGAACGCAAGCGTGAATTCTCCCGCACGCAACGTACGCTAAATCCAGCGCCGCGCTTCCGAACCAACGCAAGTGCTTGCTCGCCTCTGCGATGCGCGAAAACACGCGCTCCTGCCCCGCGTTGATGAATTGGCGCGGCGCGCCGAGGCTGATGAGCGCGTCCTCAAAATCGCGTTCGCGAGCAACGCGAATGCGCGAACGCTCGAGGAAAGCGCCGCGGCCGCGCATCGCAAAAAACATTTCATTGAGCGCCGGCGCGAATACGACGCCAACGAGCAGCTTGTCCTTGTACGCGAGCCCGAGGCTAACCGCCCAGTAAGGGTTGTGACTCACGTAATTCGTCGTGCCGTCCAGCGGGTCGATAAGCCACAAATAATCGCTGTCGCGTTTTATGTAGCCCTTTTCCTCGCTCAAAATGCTGTGGTTTGGAAACACAGAGTGAATTCCCTCAATCAGCTCCAATTCCGAAGCAAGGTCGGCGCTAGTCACGAACTCGTGCTTCTCGCGGTAGCCTGGCTTGAAACCGACTTTTTCGGTGCCCCACTCGTCGAGAACGATTCCGCCAGCTGCGCGCGCGAGTTTCTTTGCCACGAAAAGCTCGCGCTTGTAACCGCGAAGGCTGTGCTCTAAATCCAAAACCATAACGCAAAAACACCAAA
>JAZDKN010000107.1:0-6162 GCA_043803065.1 Microcaldota archaeon | reverse complement strand
CTTGACCTCCAAAAAACGCAGGGTGAAGTAAAACGCGAATTCGCGGCGAAACTCGACGCGTTCGCCGCGCTAAACCGCGAAGCTAGCGAGTATGTCGACAGCGTTCGGGCGGTCGCGGCGCGCATGACCGAGGTTTCCGCGCGCTTGTCGGACGCGCTCGAGGAAAACGCGCGACAGCGCGGAGACAGCGGCAGCGGAGTTCCGTTTTCGCTTGATTCGGTCGACGATAAGCTCGCCGGCATAGAAAACAAAATCGATTCGCTCGCGGAAAAAACCGCGTCGCGCGATGCGCAGGAAGAGAATTCGCGCCTGCTTTCGTCGCAAACGCTCGAGCTCAGTTCGATCAAGAATGCGTTGAAGCGCGAGGCGAAGAGCGTGCGCCGCGCGACGAAGCGCATAAACCGTGTTTCGCACGATCTCGAAGGCGTGGAAAACGAGGTGCGCAAGGCTGGGCGCAAGACGACGCGCAGCGTGCGCGGAGCAGTGCGCAAGGCGGTGCGCAAAGCAGTGCGAAAAGTCGCCGCTGAAACCGCCGCCAAAGCGAAGGCGCGCGGGAAAGCCGTTGGAATCGCGTCGGCTAAGAAAGTGCAGGCCGCGAAAAAGAACGCAGGCCGCCTCGCGAAAATCGGTCGCCCGAAGAAAACCGGGCGCGCGAAGAAGGTCAAAGCAAAGCGCGCGCGAAAGAAGGCGGTCGTCGTCAAGACGCGCAAGTCTGGCGAGAACGTCAACGTGACGATTAACGCGGCTTAAACCGCCGCCTAAACTGCAGCTTAAACTGCAGCTTAAACCTTAAACCGCCTGCTTTTTATTTTTCCTCGTTTTTATTTCTCCGCCGTTTTGCTTTCACTTCTTGTTTTCATTTTTTATTTTCAAACGGTTTCTTGGGGAATCGGGGTGGTTTCGAGTGAATAAACACATTTTCGTTTTCTGGGGTTTAGCCGCAATCGCGCTATTGTGCGCGCCGTTGTTCGTTTTTGCTGAGGATGCGAGCGCCATTCCATCTCCTTCACCCGAATCGTCGCCGTCGCCTGAAGTTTCGCCTAGCGTTGTCGCGAGCATTGAACCCAGTGTTGCACCGAGCGTTGCAGTCAGCGTTTCTCCTTCCGCATCCGCGTCGGCGAGCGCGACTGCTGATGCACGAGGGCGAGGCGTGGGCCAAGTGAAGCAACAGGCTCGTGCTGCAGTTCAAGACGCGTTGAAGGGCGCGCGCGGTTTCGTGCGTGCTAAATGGTTCAAGTGGCGTTTTGTTTGGGCGCATGCAACTGGAATCGCGGTTACGGACGGCGCGGAGGAGTACCACGCGTTCAGCATTCACGGTCGCGTACTGCGCTACATTCCTTACGACGCGATTCAGGTGCTGAAGGCCGGAGCGGCTAACGGTACCGCGCCGTGCCAGAACGAGTCTTGCCTCGACCAATACGGCGTCGAAAAAGCGATCGGCGTGATGCGTTTCGGCGCGGTGGGTAACGCGCAAGGCGAAAATTATTGGTTCGTCGGGGATTGGAACGATGCTGCCAAGAGCCTTGTCGCGGACGTTTACGCTTCGCCTTACTCGTTCGCTTGCCTTACGGGCTCGCCCAACTGCACTGCAACGAAAATAGGTTGGGTGAACGCGACACTGAAAAGCGATTTCGAGGGATTCAAGCACCTAGTCGTAGGCAAAGCGTCGTTTACCGGCGGAGCTTACGCTGGCAAGTCTTTCAACTTGTTTGCGTTCGGTTGGGGTAATCCTCGCGCGATGCGGATTCAAACGCAAGCGCAGCTCGTAAACGCTTGAAAACAGAGTGATGCCAAATGAAGTTGTTTAAAGCAACCGCGTTTCTCGTCGTTATTTGTTTAGCCTTGGTTCTTGCTGGTTGCGCGCAAACGCAGCAACCGCAAACGCTGCAGCCGTCGGGCAGTGCTGGTAGCGCGAGCGTTGCGCCCACTGCCGCGCCGACTCAAACCGCGTTGGAGCCGTCGCTTACCGCAGCACAACAGCAGGGTGGGAGCGAGAACGAGGACGGGGAATTCGTTTTCGATTTGCCTGACGGAAGCGAAGGGCAAACGGGAGCGAACGGTTTGGATTCGAGTTTGGATTCCTTCGGCTGATTTTTTCTACTTTTTTGTTTCCAGCTCTTCTGAACTAGTTTTTTACTTGCCGTACCGCGCTTCGCTTTGGTTGAAGAATTCGACTGCCGCGTCGTAGTCGCCGCGCGAGAATTCAGGCCACAGTTTCTGCGAGAAATACAGTTCGCTGTAACCCGCCTGCAACGGCAAAAATCCGCTGAGCCTCTGCACGCGCCCCGTGCGGATGACGAGGTCCGGCGATTCCGAAAACCACAAGCGTTGTTCGAAAGCAGTCGGCGTCAATTCATTTTCCTTTAAAACGCCGTTTTTGAGGTCGAGCGCGAACGAGCGCGCGGCTTCGAACACTTCTTCTTTTCCGCCGTAAGCCAAGCCGATGCTTGCGATTCGCTTCGAGTTGTTTTTAGTCGCGTCCTCTACCCTCGCGAGCGCGTCGCGCAAATCCTTCGGGAGAACATCCAGTTTTCCGAAAAAGCGCATGCGAACGCCTAAATCGCGCAATTCGTTGCTTTCGAGCGCGCTGGCGATGTTTCGCTTCATTTGGCTGAACAAAACGCGTTTCTCGAGTGCGCCGCGCTTGGCGAGGTTGTCGAGCGACAACGCCCAAAACGCGATTGACGGAACGCCGGAGCTCCAGCGAAGGACTTCCCTCGCTTTTTCGAAGCCTTGCGCGTACGCTTGCGCTATGCTTATGCTTTTCTTGCGCGCGTAGCGGCGGTTGCCGTCGGGAATAATCGCTATGCTGTTCAAAGAGCGTTTCATGAAACCACTTGGCGCCTAGTGCGCTATTGTTAAGGCAAAACCAAGTTTTTAATGCTGCGCTCGCCTTGTTTTTAATCGTGGAGCGCTGGGTTACCGTTCGCAGGAGAGGGCGCGCGTTATTCAAGGCGAGGCTTGCCGACTCCAGCGCGAAGAAAGCGCGCGGAATAACGTTTTCGCCGCCGGCGTTCGCGCCGCTGCTCTTTGATTTCGGCCGCGCGGGGCGGAGCACGAACTCGATTCACTCGTTCTTCTGTCCAATTTTCGACGCTGTTTACCTTGACGCGCGCAAACGAGTGACTCAAGCCGCCACGATTCGTCCCTGGCGTTTTTTCGTTCCATCGCGCGCTTCGCGGTTTCTAATCGAATTGCCTGAAGGCGAAGCGAAGCGCTTGGGCTTGCGCAACGGAATAAAACTCGAGTGGTGAACGGCGAATGGCAGCGGCAACGCGTTTGATGCGCTTGGTGCGCGACGCTGAGAAATGCACGAAGTGCGGTTTGTGCCTCGAAGCGTGCCCCTTCAAACCGAAAAACGTTTCTTTTCTTGATTGTCGCCAGTGCAGCGAAACGGACGCCGACTGCGCTGCTTGCGTTCACGCGAAAAAACCCCAAAAAACGAAAAAGGCAAAAACAAAAAAACAGCAAAAATCCGAGGCGAGCGCAGCGCATTGTTCAATCGAAAATGCGGCGCGGGAGGCGCGAAGCCCGCATGCGTGCGCGCTTGCCCAGAAGACGCTCTCTCGGTTTCGCTCGGCTCGCTCGGCTGGATAATTGACGCCGATGCGGCGGCTAACGCCGGTTACCGCGTTGATGGCCCGCGCGTTTTCGGGGGCGAGCGCGAAGAGTTGCTCGAGAGAGTGGCGCGCGAGTTCGTGGAGCGAGCGGAAGGCGCGAGCGACGAGGCGGCAACGCGCAAACAGCTCAAACGGATTTTGCGGGAAATTTGCGAGGAAGAATCGCTGCTTCTAGACAAGCGCGTTGCCGACGAGATGATCGAAACGATAGCGCGCAACGTTTGCGGCTTCGGAGTCTTTGACTATTTTCTGCGCGACGACGAGCTTGAGGAGATTAGCGTCGTCGGCGTAGGGCGTCCGATATTCGTTTTCCACCGCAAGAAGGGTTGGTTGCGCTCGAACTGCGTTATTACGACTGCAGAGTTCGCAATCGACGCCGTGAACAAAATGGCTCGGTCGCTTGGGAGGCGGATTACTTTCCAGAACCCGCGGCTTAACGCGACTCTGCCGGACGGCTCGCGCTTGCACGCGGTCATCGACCCCGTCGCCGTCAGCGGCGTCGAGATTACGATTCGCAAATTCCGCGCGAGTCCAATGACTATGCTCGACGTGATAAATTCGGGTTCGATTTCAAGCGAAGCCGCCGCGTTTCTCTGGCTTTGCGCTTACGCGGACATTTCGTTCGTCGTCGCCGGCAACACTGGTTCCGGTAAAACGACTTTTTTGAACGCGCTTTTCTCGTTCGTTCCGCTTGAGGATAGGGTCGTCGTGACTGAAGAAACGCCTGAAATAGTCGTGCCGCAAAAGCACGCGGCGCGCATCGTCGCTAACGAGGATTTAGGCATTCCGCTCAAGGATTTGGTCAAGGACACGCTGCGCATGCGTCCCGACCGCGTTATCATCGGCGAAGTTCGCTCGCGCGATGAAGTGGAAGCGTTGTTCGATTCGCTGCTCGCGGGGCAGGCGCGCGGGAGTTACGCGACTTTTCACGCGAATGACGCGAATGAAGCGCTCACTCGCCTGGTTGCGCTGGGCGCGAGCCGCGAAGACTTGAACGCGATTAATTTAATCGTGGTCTTGCGGAGGTTCACGCTTTACGATTCGTTCAACAAGAAACAGCGGGAGGTGCGGCGTTGCACCGAGATTCGCGAAATCGCGGGAGGCAAGCCCGTTGCGTTGTTCGAGTACGACGCAGAAAACGATTCGCTCAAGCCGACGAATTTCTTGGCTTCAAGCGAAACGCTGCGCAAAATCAGCGTGAATTACGGTTCGTCGCCGAAAGAGTTGCTTAAGGAAATGAGCCGGCGCGAGGAATTCCTGGATTCGCTGCGCGACAAGCAACTCGATTTCGCCGCGTTTTCGCGTCGCGCGCACGACTACTTGTTTTCAAAAAATCAGAACGCGACCAAGTAAACGCCTAACGCGATGAGCGCGGTCGCGGCGATTTTGAGGGCGAGCGTTCTGCCGCCTAATTCCTCATGGAAGCGCTTCGGGAAAAAGCGCGATGCCGCTGCGGCGAAGACGAACACGAAAACGAGTTTGATTGTTTCCGCAGCGGACGCGACTGAAACGAGAGTGAGCGAGTATGCGGCGGCGAGCATCACGTTTCCGGCGAAGTAAGCGCACTCGTTCAGCGACGGAATCGCGGCCCTCTTGTTTTTTAGGGACTGAATTATTTCGAGGCGAGCGCCGCGGCTGGCAAGCGCGATCGACGTTATCGCGAACAATCCGAGTCCCGCGACGCCCCACACGTTCCAGAAACTGACGTTTGCGAGAGCTGCTTTTTGAGTCGCTTCGCTCGCGCCCCAAACAATCGCGCAGAAAAGCATTACCGCCGCGCCTTTCTCGAATGTTGGCCATCGCTTTTTCGACAGGGAAGGCAATTGCGTTACGGCTATGAGCAGCGCGCCGGTTACGACTGCGAAAACGCCCGCGATTTGCAGCGCGCCGAGTTTTTCGCCTAGTAAAAACGTTGCGAAGCCGAGCGTGGCGAGCGGAAAAACGTTGAACAACGGAACTAAGCGCGTCGCTTCTCCTTGCGACAACGCGCGCGCCCACAACAGCGTCGCCAATCCCATCAGGCAGCCCGCGGCGAAAGCGATTGCTGCGTCGCCGAGCGAGCCTTTGAACGGAAAGACGAAGAGGAGAACAAGCGCGCCGATCGCGTTTACCGCGCCCACGAAGAAGGCATACGCGAAACCGTTTTTGTATATCGTGCTTAACGCTATTCGGTCGACGAGGTTCGCTGCTGCCATCAGCGCCATTGCCGCGATTACGAGCAAAAGCCAGAGCAAACCGATTTTCAACCTCCGCGTGTTTTCAACTCAAGACTAGCGCCGCTCCCGCGGCGACTACGAGCGCACCCGCAAGTTTTAGCGCGCTTTTCTTGCGCGTGAGCTTTTCAATAGCGTGCTTGGGCGCGACGAAGCCCAGCAATGCGCTTAATGCGAGGACGAGAATGGGGCGCACGGCGATTATTGGCGCTACGAGCGAAACGAGCGCGGATTGAATCGCGAATGCGGTCAAGACGTATGCGATCATGCCGAGCGCTTCGCAGGCAAGCGCCGCGGTTGCGACTAAAGGCTTCGCTGCGGCGACGGCA
>JAZDKN010000106.1:0-10352 GCA_043803065.1 Microcaldota archaeon | reverse complement strand
ATTCAAGAAAAACGATTTCGAACGTTTTCAGGAAAAAGCGAGGCATTGCGCCGCGCAAGTCGTCGGCGTGAAAAAGAGTTCGATTGTAGCGCTCGTCGCGGTGTTGAAGGGCTTCGAGAAAGAACTGCAGCAACAACGCTTCGCAGTCGTCTCGTTGCCTGAAGCGCCAGCTGGCTTCAAGGGAACGCCGAAACAGCTTATGGACGAGCTCGCGCGCGAAGCGCTGGCGCTCGCGGAAAAAGAGTCTGAGGAAAAAGCACGTTGCGCGGAATTCGCCGCGCAGCAGCTGCCGGGGCTTTACTGCGCTTTCGACGAAATGCTTTCGGAAAAGGAAAAAATAGAGGCGTCCAAAAAACTTTTGTCTACGCGGCACGCTTTTCTCGTGCAAGGCTGGGTGAAGGAAACGGACGCGGAGCGCGTTCGCGCTGCAATCGAGAAAAACAGCGAAGGCGTTTGCGAAATAATTTTGGAGTCGCCTAAGGAAGGCGACAAGCCGCCCGTCGAACTCAAAAACTCCGCGATTTTGAGGCCGTTCGAGATTATAACGCACGGTTTCGGCCTGCCGTCATACTTCGAGCAAGACCCGACGCCGATTCTCGCGCCGTTTTTCTTCGTTTTCACGGGATTGTGCTTGACGGACGCGGGGTACGGCGTCGTGCTCGCCTTGCTTTCGCTCGTTCTCTGGTTTAAATACAAGGAATTGCGCAACTTTTTCGCGTTGTTGATGCTCATAGGCGTTTCGACGGTAATCTTCGGTGCGTTGGTCGGCGGGTGGTTCGGCGGATTGCTTCCGATTCAACCGCTTTGGTTTGACGCGATGAAGAACCCGCTCGCTTTCCTCGCCCTCGCTTTCGCGCTCGGCTTCATTCACATCGTCGCGGGCTTGATCGTCGAATTATTCGACTCGTTGAAGCAACGCAATTTCTTCGCCGCTTTCGCAGACCAATTCCTGTGGATTGCGTTGCTGTTTTCGATTGCTTGCTTCGCGCTGGTTTCGGCGGGCGTAATGCCGCAAACTGCAAGCGGGCCCGTCGTTTACGCGGCTTGCGGGAGCGCGTTCGGCCTCGTGTTGACGCAAGGCCGCCACGAGAAAAACGTTTTCAAAAAACTTTTTTTCGGCGTGCTGAGCCTCTACAACTTGATAGGTTACTTCAGCGACGTGATGTCTTACTCGAGGTTGCTAGCGCTCGGCTTGTCTACGGGAATCGTGGCAATGATCGTGAACCAGTTGGCTATACTCAGTTTAGGCATCGGGTTCGGTCCCCTCGGAATAATCATTGCGGTAGCGATTCTCGTGTTCGGGCACTTGGCGAACCTCGTGCTCAACGCTTTGGGCGCTTACGTTCACTCGCTGCGCTTGCAGTACGTGGAGTTTTTCCCGAAGTTTTTCAGCGGCGGCGGCGAGAGCTTCAAGCCTTTGTCGCAAGCAAGCGTTTACACGAAGCCGCTTCGCGCGGCGAGCGGAGCACGCGGCGGTGCAAGCGGAGAGCAAAACGCGTTTTAAGAAAACAAGTTTTAAACAACGTCGCGATAACGGTAAGACGATAATTGCGATAATTGTTCGAGAGAAAAAAAGAGGTGGTTTGAGTGATAGAAATTGGTTTTGGAGTCGCGTTGGCGGTAATCGGGGCTGCAGTTGCAGTAATCCTGCCCGGCATCGGTTCCGCTTTCGGAGTCGGAATGGTCGGGGAAGTGACTAGCGGAGTCATTGCGGAAGACCCGGAAAAATTCGGGAAGCTCTTGATTCTGCAAGCGCTTCCTGGAACGCAAGGCATTTACGGTTTGCTCGCCGCATTTCTCGTGATAATGAAACTCGGATTGCTCGGCGGCACGCCCGTGACGGTGAGCTTCAACGCGGGATTGAGCTTGTTCGCCGCGGTAATGCCTATCGCGATAGTCGGGTTGTTGAGCGCGTTGGCTCAAGCGAAAGTAGCCGCCGCAGCCGTCAAAATCATTTCGAAAAAGCCCGAGGAAATGGGCAAGGCGATTATTCTGCCGGCAATGGTCGAGACTTACGCGGTTCTCTCGCTGCTCGCCACGATTCTCTTGCTGAACGGAATCTCCGTCGCCTAAAAAACGATGGAAAACGCAATGGAAAGCGAGTAAAGCGGGTTAACGCGCCGGAAGGGAAAAAGCGCGAGCTTGAAGATAGCGCAAAGAACGTGAATCGGAGAGCGTGAATTATCTGGGGAAGAGGAGAAAATTGCTTCAGAAAATGGAGTTGTTTAAGAAACGGTAATTGTTTTGGAGAGGGGAATTGTTTTGGAAGCCGCTGGATTGAGAAACGTTCAAAAAAAGATTTTGGAGATCGCGCGAAACGAAAGCGAAGCCAAGACGGAGAAGGCGCGGGCGCAAGCGAACAAGGCGTTGGCTGAAGCGAGGGCGGAAGCGCAAGCGAAGGCCAAGGAATTGCTCGGCGAAGCGGCGCGGAAAGCGGAACTCGTCAAGCAAGGAATCGAGGCGGAAGCCAAAATGAAGTTGAAAAACTCTTTGGGAACCGCGAAAAACGAGTTGCTTGAACGCGTTTTCGAGAAAGCGTTGCGCGAACTCGTCGCGTGGAAGCGCGGCAAGCACGGCAAGCGGGATTACGAAAAGTGGGTGTTGAAAAAAATCCGTGAAGCCGCTCGCAACAAGAAGGGGCGCGTTGAAATCGTTTTAAGCGCTGGAGACAAGCAGGACAAGGAACTCGCAAAGAAAATTAGGGAGGCGCTCGCCGGCGCTGCCGACGTTAAAATCGTTTATTCCCCGGAATTCGAAGGCGGCGTAGTCACGAGGCTGCTTGATGAAAAGCTCGAACACAATGATTCCTTCGAACAAAAGATAGAGGCGTTGAAGGCGACGGAGTTCGTCAGCGTGGCTAAAAACCTTTTCGGTGACTGACGGCGATTGACAGCAATTGACAGCGAATGACAGCAACTGAACGACTGAAACTGAACGACTGAAGAATGACGAAAAGAATCACGAAAACGGTTTTATTGAACGGTGAATGCAACTTGTTGGAATGGATTCTGGCTGGCGGCGTTACGGCGGCGGGCGTGGGAGCAGCAGGCATGATAGTGGATAAAAGCTGGGGTAAGGCGTCGAATTACGCGCGGCCGCTGGGCGTGGTTTACGGGCTTTGGCCGAAACTGTTCACGAAAGAAAAATACGCTGAGTTAGCGGGCGCACGCAGCCAGCAGGATTTGATTCGCTTGTGCGTGGAGGAAGGCTATCACACGCTCGCCCCGTTGTCTCAAAAACGCTGTGCGCCGGAAGCTTGCGAGGAAGCGATTCAAGAGTATTTGGCGGACCACTTCAAGGATGTTTACGAAGCCGTCGGAGCGAGGAAAGGTGACGTCGTCACGGTGCTCGCCCGCTGCAAGCACGACTACTCCAACCTCAAAATTTTTTTGAAAACCCGTTTTTCCGACGCCGAAGCCGCCGCGCCGAAACCCGTTTTCTCACGGTTGGGCACGATCGATTTCAAAGCGTTGTGGGAGCTTTCGCTTGAAGAGTGTTGGAACGCGCTGCCCAAGCACTTGGGCAACGCCGGGCGCGCTGCTGAAGCGAAATTCACCGAAACCGGCGAGCCTTTGCTCGTCGACGCGGTTCTCGACAAAGAGTTGTTCAAACAGCTTTTTTCCGCGGCGCGGAAAAACAAGTTTTTTTCGGACTTGGTCGCGCTTGAAGCCGATTTGCTGAACTTGCGCGCGCTTTTGCGCGCGAGGATTCACGGCGACGCAGGCGTTTTGGAGGAGGCGTTCATCGAAAACGCGGCGAAAAACTCGACGCTCGACTCAGCGCTCGGCGCGGTGAGCGGCCCGGCTAGTGGGCAAGCGTTTTTTTCGTTGGAATCGTTGAAAGAGTTTTTCGCCAGCGATTTGAACGATTTTCAAAAGCTTTTGGCCGACTCCCCGTTTTCGCCGTTGTTTCCCGCGCTCCTCGAATTCAGGAAAACGGGTTCTTTCGCGGTTTTCGACAAGAAGAGCCGCGAGTTTTTGTTGGAGCAAATGGTTTACGGGCTAAAGTTTCAAGGCGTCGGGCCGGAAACGGTTTACTGCTATCTAACGCTCAAGGAAAACGAGGCGGCCAACGTTTTGAAGATAATCAAGGCGAAGACGCTCGGGTTGGAGAAAGAGGTTCCCGGGTTGTTGACGGAAGTAGTGGCGTAAAAAAATAGCGGCATGAAACGATGCGTTGAACGGTGCGGTAAACGGTGCGGTAAACGGTGCGTTGAATGCGTTACGAAATCGCGGTCATAGGCTTGAAGTCTTTCGTGGCGGGACTAAAGGCGGCGGGAGTCGGTTTGGCGGTCGAGTGCGAGGCAAGCGAAGCGCCAGCCGCGAGGAAAGCGTTGAGCGACTTGATCGAGCGAAAGGACGTAGGGCTCGTCATAGTTGGCGAGTCCGTCGCGGTTCACGCGATGGATTTGATTGAAGACGTTTTGCAAAACCGTTTTCTTCCGGCGGTAGTCGTATTGCAGGACGGGGTCGTCGAAAGCGAGGAAAGCAGGAAACTCGTCAGCAAAACAATTGAGAAAGCGACGGGAATCAGTTTCATCGCGGGCGAGTAAAAGAAAAAATTAAGAAAAAACGAACAAAAAAGAAGAAAAAATGGTTTAAAAAAAATGTTTAAAAAAGCGGTTTGAAAACGGTTTTTAAAAAGCGGTTTGAAGGAGCGTGGTTTCGTTGGGCAAGATAATCAAGATTTCGGGTCCCGTCGTAGTGGCGGGCGGAATGACGGGTTCGACGATGTACGAGTTGGTGCGCGTAGGGGAACAAAACCTCATCGGCGAAATAATCGAGTTGGAAGGGGAAAACGCGACGGTTCAAGTTTACGAGGAAACGAGCGGCATAGCAGTCGGCGAGCCAGTTGAAGGAACGGGGCGGCCGTTGAGCGTGTTGTTGGGGCCGGGGCTTCTCGGAAGCGTTTACGACGGAATCCAGCGTCCGCTCGAAGTCTTGAGGAAGCAGAAAGGCGATTGGATTAACCGCGGCGTTCAAGCCGACCCGCTGGACTCTAAGAAAAAATGGGAGTTCAAGGCGTCGGTGAAGAAAGGCGACCGCGTTACCGGCGGCGACGTTTTGGGAGTGGTTCAAGAAACCAGCATTATTCAACACCGCGTGCTCGTTCCCCCGCGAGTCGCCGGCAAAGTCAAAAGCGTTTCTTCGGGAAATTATTCGGTCGCGGAAACCGTAGCCGAAATCGAGGGCGAAAAAGGCAAGACCGCGAAAGTGCGTTTGAGCCAGGAGTGGGGCATTCGCTCGCCCCGGCCCGTAACGAAAAAATTGTTGCCGACGATTCCGCTCGTTACCGGGCAACGCATCGTCGACTTTTTGTTTCCGCTGGCGAAAGGCGGGACTGCGAGCATTCCCGGCGGTTTTGGAACCGGCAAAACGGTTTTGCAGCACCAGCTCGCGAAATGGAGCGACACTCAAATCGTTGTTTTCATAGGGTGCGGCGAGCGAGGGAACGAGATGGCTGACGTTCTCGCGACTTTCCCGAAACTCGACGACCCGCAGACGGGAAAACCGTTGATGCACCGCACGGTGATGATCGCGAACACTTCAGACATGCCGGTCGCCGCGCGCGAGGCAAGCATTTACACCGGCATCACTATAGCGGAGTATTACCGCGACATGGGTTACGACGTCGCGCTCATGGCTGACTCGACGAGCCGTTGGGCCGAGGCGTTGCGCGAGATTTCAGGCCGCTTGCAGGAAATGCCGAGCGAGGAAGGGTATCCCGCGTATCTCGCGTCGAGCCTGGCGGCGTTTTACGAGCGCGCCGGGAGGGCTCACGTTTTGGGAAGCGGCGAACGCACTGGCAGCATTTCAGTCATCGGCGCGGTTTCGCCGCCCGGCGGAGACTTTTCCGAGCCGGTCACGCAAAACACGTTGCGCATAACGAAAGTGTTTTGGGGTTTGAGCACGAAACTCGCTTACAGCAGGCACTTTCCTTCAATCGACTGGCTGCAAAGCTATTCGCTTTACGCTCTTTCCTTGAACGATTGGCTGAAGGAAAACGCTGGCGAGGATTTCCTCGAACTGCGCACTCAAACGCTATCGATTTTGCAGGAGGAATCGAAGCTCGAGGAAATAGTTCGCCTAGTCGGCGCGGAAGCGCTTCCGGCTCGCGACAAGCTCGTTCTCGAGGTAGCGCGAATGATTCGCGAAGACTTCCTGCAGCAAAACGCTTACGACTCCGTCGACACGTACTCTTCGCTCAAAAAACAGTACGCGTTGTTGAAGCTCATCATCGACTACTTTAAGGACGCGAGCGAACTCCTCGAATGCGGCGTCGCGTTCGCGCGATTGCAGGAAATCGAGGAGCGCAAGGAAATTCCGAGAGCCAAATTCATTCCGGAAAAAGACTTGCACAAAATCGTGGAATTGAGAACGCGCCTCGAGAAAAGCGTTTCGCGCCTTCGCGCTCAACACGCTCAACAAACGCCGCAATCGCTGCAGACGGCGCAGTCGCCACAAACGGCGCAAGCGCGCGAAACCGCCGCAGAGGCGGCGGCGGCGGCGGCGACAGCGGGCGAAGAAAAGCAGGGAGGGGTTTTGAAGTGAAATCGATTGTCTACAAAACTATTTCGGAAGTTTCCGGCGCGTTAGTGCTCGTAAAAAACGTTGACCGCGTCCGTTACGGGGAACTCGTCGAAATCACTTTGGCGAACGGAGAAAAACGAAGGGGCCGCGTTTTAGAGGCGACGACGGACACGGCGTTAGTGCAAGTTTTCGAGGGAACGCACGGAATCAACGTGAACGAGACTGCGATTCGCTTCACCGGCTCGGAAGTGGAACTCGGCGTTTCGCGCGACATGCTTGGACGCGTTTTCGACGGACTCGGCGATCCAATCGACGGCGGACCCAAAATAATTCCTGAAGAAAAGAGGAGCGTTAACGGCAACCCGATCAACCCCAGCGCGCGAGACGAGCCAAGCGATTATATCGAAACCGGGGTTTCCGTAATCGATTCCATGAACACTCTCGTGCGCGGCCAAAAACTCCCGATTTTTTCGGGCTCGGGGCTTCCACACAACGAGCTCGCGGCGCAAATCGCGAGGCAAGCCCGCGTTTTAGGCAAGGAAGAAAAGTTCGCGGTCGTCTTCGGAGGAATCGGAATAACGTTCGAGGAAGCGCAGTTTTTCATAAACGATTTGAAGAAGACGGCGGCGATGGAGCGCTCGATCATTTTCTTGAATCTGGCGGACGACCCGGCGATCGAACGCATTACGACTCCGCGCCTCGCGCTAACCGCGGCGGAGTACCTCGCTTTCGACGAGGACATGCACGTGCTCGTGCTGATCACGGACATGAACAACTACTGCGAGTCGCTCAAGGAAATCAGTGCGGCGCGCAAGGAAGTTCCTGGCCGCCGAGGCTATCCCGGCTACTTGTACACCGACCTCGCAACGATTTACGAGCGCGCCGGCCGAATCAAAGGCAGGAAGGGCTCGATCACTCAAATCCCGATTTTGACGATGCCTGAAGACGACATCACGCACCCGATTCCCGACTTGACGGGATACATCACTGAAGGGCAGATAGTGTTGAGCCGCGAGATGCACATGCGCGGCATTTACCCGCCCATCGACGTTCTCCCGTGCCTGTCGCGCTTGATGAGCCACGGAATCGGTTCGGGAAAAACGCGCGAGGACCACAGCGGCGTGAGCAACCAGCTTTACGCCGCTTACGCCGCCGGAAAAGAGTTGCGCGCACTCGTCGCGGTCATCGGCGAAGCGGCGCTCAGCGAACTCGACAAGAAATACTTGGATTTCGCGGCGGACTTCGAAAAGAAATTCGTTTCGCAAGGCAGGAGCGAGCACAGAAGCATTTTAGACAGCTTAAGCATAGCGTGGAACTTGTTGTCGACGCTTCCAGAGCAGGAACTCAAGAGAATAAAACCTGAATTCATCGCGAAATACCACCCGCACCACGCGGGCGAACACGCGGCGCACGCGTCGCGCGCTTCCGGCGAAGACGCGGCGGCCGCTTCCGCAGCAGCGGCGGCGAGCGGGCAAGCGAAAACGGAGAAGTCGAAAGCGTCGAAAGCGTTGCCGAAAGCGAAATCGCAATCGAAGCCGCGGGCGAGCGCTCGCGCAAAGTGGGGTAAGACGAAGTAAGTTGAAAGCGGGACAAGAAGTTGAAAGCGAGGTAATTTTGTTTTGGCTAAGTTGAACGTCAAGCCGACGAGAAGCGAGTTGTTGAAGCTCAAGAACCGGATTCGCTTGGCAGTGCGCGGGCACGATTTGCTTGAAGAAAAGCGCGACGGACTCCTCCGCAAGTTCATGGACTTGATTCGCGTTTACAAGAAGAAAGAGAAGAGCGTGGGCGATTCTCTCGCTAGCGCTTCGCGCAAGCTGATGACGACGAGAATGGTTTTAGGCGAACGCGTTTTCGACTCGTTGTTCGTTTTCAGGAAGCGAAGGGTTTTCGTCGAGGTCGAGGAAAGCTTCGTTATGAACGTGAAAACGCCTTCGTTCAAGCTCATCGAAGAGCGCGAGGGCAAGCGAACGGGCGGCGGCAGCCAGCGGGTGGTTGGCGCGGGCGCGACTCCCCTTGATTTCGACTTGGCTGTCAAGGAATTCGCGCAAGTTCTCCCGGAAATAGTGGCGTTGGCGGAAGTCGAGAAAAAAATAAGTTTGCTCGCGCCCGAGGCAGAGAAGACGAGGCGCCGAGTGAATGCGTTGAAGTACGTCATCATCCCGAGTTTTCAGGAGACGGCGAAAAGCATCGAGTTGAAGCTGGCGGAAATGGAGAGAAGCAGTTTCGCCATTCTGATGCGCTTGAAGGAAACCGTTCTCGCTTGAAAACAGGGAAACCCGGGAAAAACAGCCGTCCCCGCTGCGTTTAATCAACCCGCTTGCCGAATCCGCGGCATTGAATTCACGCGGCCTCGAATTCCTCGAATTTAAAGTCCGGCTTCCTTGCGCAGTGCTTCCGCCTTGTCCGTTCGCTCCCACGTGAAATCAGGGTCGTTGCGTCCGAAGTGCCCGTACGCCGCCGTCTTGCGGTAAATCGGGCGCAGCAAGTCGAGCTCCTTGATTATCGCCGCTGGCTTCAACGCAAAATGCTTGCGCACGAGTTCCTGGATTTTTTGTTCGCTGACTGCGCCCGTGCCGAACGTCTGCACTAACACGCTCACGGGTTCCGCAACGCCGATTGAGTAAGCGAGTTCCACTTCGCAGCGCTTCGCGAGTCCCGCGGCAACGATGTTTTTCGCTATGTAGCGCGCGGCGTAAGCCGCGCTGCGGTCGACTTTACTCGGATCCTTCCCGCTGAAGCACCCGCCGCCGTGCCTGCCCATTCCGCCGTACGTGTCGACGATGATTTTGCGTCCTGTGACGCCCGTATCCGCTTCCGGCCCGCCTACGGCGAAAACTCCCGTCGCGTTGATGAAATACTTCGTTTGCGCGTCGCACAACTTGCCGCACACGGGCGTTATGACTTCGCGTTTGACGTCGCTCACGATTTGTTCGCGGCTGATTTTAGGGTCGTGGTGAACGGCGATGACGACTGCTTCCACGCGTTTCGGCTTCCCGTCTTCGTATTCGACGGTTACCTGCGATTTTCCGTCGGGCCGCACCCAGTCGAGGATTTTTTTCTTGCGGACTTCGGCGAGCCGTTGCGTGAGCTTGTGCGCGAGCATAATCGGCAAGGGCATCAACTCGGGCGTCTCATCGCACGCGAATCCGAACATCATTCCCTGGTCGCCCGCTCCTTGCTCGTGGCCGCTCGCTTCGTTTACGCCTACGGCGATGTTCGCGCTTTGCTCGTGAATGCTCGTTAGCACGGCGCAATCGCTCGCGTCCAGCCCGTACTCCGGGTTTGTGTAGCCTATATCACGAATCGTCTGGCGCACCACGCCGGGAATGTCGACGTACGTGCGCGTCGTCACTTCGCCGGCCACCATCATGAGCCCCGTCGTAGTCAGGCACTCGATGGCGACACGCGCCTTCGGGTCCTTCGCAAGCATCGCGTCTAGAATCGCGTCGCTCACCTGGTCGCAGATTTTAGACACAGCCGAATGAATTTTTCACTCGACGGTTTTGTCCGGGTGACCTTCGGTGACGCTTTCGCTCGTGAACAAAAACTTTTCCGCCATTCCCAAACACCTCGCTTATCCGTTAATATTTTTGGAGATACGGTTAGATACGCAAACATTTAAAAACCTTTCCAGCGTTTTTATTCCAAAGAGAATACTGCAATTCCAATAAGAATTACTATTGGGATTAAATAACTTAATTTCATTTTTTATTCTTAATCATGAATGATTGAATAATAATTGCAGCAGAAGCAATACCTATGATAATTTTAAATGCTACTCCTTCCAGAATATTCGAAAGTCCAACAACTAAGATTATTATT
>JAZDKN010000105.1:0-8044 GCA_043803065.1 Microcaldota archaeon | reverse complement strand
TCGCTGCGCAGTTGAGTCATGGAACGTAAGAAAACGCGGAGCCGCTGCAACCCTAGCGACAGCTGGAGTCCGCGCTTGCTGTCGGCTAGCTCGTGCACTTCGTCGATTACGACGAACCGCACGTTTTCGAGCGCGTCGCCGAGCACTGGCGCGACGAGCATGCTTTGAAGCGTTTCTGGAGTAGTCACGAAAATCTCTGCTGGCTTGTCTCTCTGCTTTTTGCGTTCGGTTTGCGTGGTGTCGCCGTGGCGCACTGTAATGCTGATTCCGAGCAGCGCGCACCACGATTCGAGGCGTTCGAGCATGTCGCGGTTGAGCGCGCGCAGCGGCGTGACGTAAAGCGCTTTGATTCCTTGCTTTTGCGGCAAACCGCTTGCTTGTTCGGTTTCGAGCTTCGCTTCCTCGTCGTGCGCGTCGAGGATTTTCGATAGAATCGGGAGGAAACTCACTTCCGATTTTCCGAATCCAGTTGGGGCTATCGCCAAAACGTTTTTGCCGGCGAGCACTAGCGGAATGGCTTTCTCTTGGATTTCAGTCCACTCGGTGAAGCCCTTGGCTTTAGCGATGCGGACTACTTCGCTGCGCAGTTGAGTCATGGAACGTAAGAAAACGCGGAGCCGCGCTTTATTGTTTTCGCCGCCTCGCTTCCAGTGAGTTTTTGCAGCAACGATTTTGAAAAACTACTTAAAACCGAGTAGCGTAACTAACGCGTGATGATTTGAAGCCCTCGAAACTACACTTGCTCGCCGAACTCTGCAAGCGCGGCGGCCGCGCCGCGCCAGTTCGCGTTACGACGACAGAACTCGCGCGCTCGCTCGGCGCATCGCAGCAAACGGTTTCGCGCTGGCTCGACGAGCTAGAGCGCGAAGCGCTCGTCGAACGCCGCGGCAAAAACATCAAGCTCTCGCGGCAGGCGCGCGCGGAAATCGAGGGGCTCGCGGCGGCGCTTGAGGCGGCGCCTAAAAGCGCGAAAGCCGCAAAAAACGCGAAATCCGCGAAAGCCGGGCTCGTGTTGCGCGGCGTCGTAGTCAAGGGACTCGGCGAAGGCGCGAAATTTCTTTCACTTCCAGGGTATTCCCGCCAACTGACGGCGGCGTTGGGTTGGAAGCCGTTTCCCGGAACCCTAAACCTTAGGCTCGATGCGGAGAGCGCTTTAGTGAAAAGGCGTTTGCAGGCGTTGCGCGGCATCAGCGTCAAGAGTTTCGTCGAGGGCAACAAGCGCTTCGGGAGCGTGAAGTTATTCGCGTGCGTGGTGCGTGCTGGCAAGCAAGAACAGCGGGGCGCGGTTATCTTGCCCGAGAAATCTTTTTACGGCGAAAGCGTGCTGGAAGTGATAGCGCCGTTAAACTTGAGAAAAAAACTCAAGCTTAAGAATTACGCTTCGATAAAAATCAGCGTTTGCGCTGCCCAAGCAGTCGGGTAACTTGGTTTGATTTTAAAACAGTGCCGAGGCGCCCGGTTGTTACGCGTTCAGCTAGTTGCGTTGGCAATTTGGTGTGATGCACAAAACCCACTACGCTTATTTTTTTACCGGTTGCAGCAACGATAATTGTTCGATTGTTCTCTAAGAATTTTTTCTTAATCCACGCTATGTCTTTCGAGCTGAGCGGGGTTTTGGCTTCATGAGTTAAGATAAGCTTTAACGCGCGTCCATTCGGCAATGCAGTAATCTTGAACTGGCGACTAAATTTGCCGCCGTAGCCGGTTCTAAATACTTCGCCGACATCCAACATTTTCTTAATAACCGGAACTTCTTCCATGTTTTTACCCCTCCGACAATTCATCAATACGAAATTATGCTTTCATGTAGTTAAAAACAATTACTTTTTTGAATCCCCGCAATTATTTTGCGTCTTTTCAGCTTTTTTCCACTGTAAATTACTCGTTTTCGAGTAGTTTTTCGAAGCTCGCGGCAAGCTTTAAACACCGCGCACGTCTAATTTTGCCGTGAAGGTTTACAAGCTCGTTGCGGCGGCGCTCTTGGCGGGGCTCGCAATATTCTTCCAGTTCTACAACGGCGTGCTCGGCGTGCAAACCGGTTTCGGCATGACCGTCGACTTAGCTGCGCTTCCAGTGCTAATCGCGTTGTTCGTCCTCGGCTTCGAGTACGCATTCGAAGTCTTGCTCGTCTTGACGCTCGCAATCGCGCTAATCGCAGAAACTGGTTACATCGGAGCGATAACGAAATTCGCCGCAACGCTGCCTATGATTGCTTTGCCCGCGCTTTACGTCGTAGCATTCAAGAAAAAACTCGATTTCGCGCGCGTTCTCGCGCTCGTGCTCCTCGGCTCGCTCGTCGTCGTCGCCGTCTTCGCGTTGCTTTCTTATCCGTCGCTCTTCGCTTCAACGAGTTTCGGCGGACTCCCGCTCGCGGGCGTTTACTTAATCGGCTTGCTCCCAGTCGCGTTGATGGCGCTGGTTTCGCTCGCGCTCTATGCGTTTCTCGCGAAAGACGCGGAAGCGGACGCGTTGATAAAGCTAAGCAGCGTCAAGCACGCACTAGTCGTGCTCGCTCTCGCGCTCGCAATCCGTGGAATCTCTATGGTAATCGCGAACGCTTTCTTTGCGGGACCGCTTTTCTTCAAGCTCTCGCCGCAACAATTCATTTCGTTTCTTGAATCGCTTAATCTGCCGTTGTTCGGTACGGGCAGCGCTTGGTTTGGAGTTATTTTCTTTTGGAACGTGGTGCAAGGCGCGCTCGAATTCGGCCTAGCATGGTTAATCGCTTACAAGTTCGCTTTCGCCAAGCGCTACGGCGGCTTGCCGGGCGTGCCAACCGCGGCCTGACTGAACGGATGAGGTTTTCGAATTGAATGACAACGCAGTCGAATTAAATGACGTCAAATTTTCTTACGCCGGCGCTCCAGCGCGGTCGCGCGCTCTCGACGGCGTTTCGCTAAAAATCAGGCGCGGCGAATTCGTCGCGCTCATGGGCCGCACGGGCTGCGGCAAGACGACTCTCTTGCTCACGCTCAACGGCGTTATACCCAAAACAATCGGCGGCGAATTCGGCGGTCGAGTGCGCGTTTTCGGCGAAGACGTTGCTGGCCGCAGCGTCGCTCAAATGAGCGAGCGCGTGGCATTCGTTTTTCAAGACGCGAACGACCAACTGTTTTGCGAAACAGCACGAGAAGAAATCGCTTTCGGCTTGCGTTTGCGCGGTGCAAGCGAAAACGAAATAAAAAAACGCGTTTCCGACTCGCTCGAAACCGTGGGCTTGGCTGGTTTCGAGGAACGCGACCCGTTCTCGCTCTCCCAAGGCCAAAAACAAAAGCTCTGCCTCGCCACTGCGATAGCGAGCGGCGCGCCGCTGGTTGCGCTAGACGAGCCGATAGCGAGCCTTGATTACGAAAATGCAAAACACGTTTACGAGATTTTGAGCGCGTTGAAGCGGAGCGGGAAAACAATTGTCGCAGTAGAGCACGATGCGGAGTTCGCGGCAAAGCACGCGGACCGCGTAATAGTCATCGAAGACGGAAAAATCGCCGAGAACGGCGGTGCCTCGCTCTTGAAATCAAAGCGCGTCGAACGCTACGGAATAAAACGCTTGAAATAAATGACGTTTGAAGTGACTGCGATGCTCAAATATTTTCCCGCGCAAAGCGCGTTGCATTCCCTCGATGCGCGCGCGAAAATTATCGCGCTGACAGCGCTGACGGCGCTATTTGTTTTTCTTCCCCTAGCTTACTCCGCGCTCGCGCTTCCTTTCGCGCTCGCGCTTTGGGCCGCGTCGCGAATTCCCTTGCGCAAGATTCTCGAACAAAAATTTCTGCTGCTCGTCGCACTGGCGCCGTTCATTTTCCGCCTCGCTTACGAAAAAAGTTTTTACGCCGGCGCGACCGCAGGCGCATTCAACGCCTGCTACGCTCTCGGAATAATTTTGATCGCGGAATTATTCGTTTTCACGACGCGCAACGCCGACGCGCGGCGCGCACTATTGTTTTTCCGCGTGCCGAAACGCGTCGCATTCGAGTTCGCGCTCGCGCTGCAGGCGCTGCCGCTGCTGCAGGAAAAAGTTTTGCGCGTGCGAATCGCGCAGCAATCACGCGGAGCACGCAAGCGCGATTCTTTCGCGCTGCTTAACCCGGTTTTGCACGGCATTTTTTTGCGCGCGCGCAAGCTTGCGATCGCGCTCGAGAGCCGCGGCTTCGACGCCGAACGGCTTTGAAAACAATAGGCGCATGCCAACTTCGCCGAAATAGGTTGTTTTTTGCGCCGAGAATTTTTTTCTCGAGCGTTTTCTCCAATTTTTTATTTTTCAAAAACCGAAATAGGCGGGAAAATTCTTTTGGCACGATTTAAGCCGTTTTTTTATTTTTTTAATTTTTTTATGGGCTGAAAAACGGAAAAAGCGAAAAAAACAGAAAAAAATTCAAATCGCGCGGAAAAAAAGCGAAAACTCGGTTTTTCGCGCGATCGCTCCCGGACCAGCGTGCAAAACTTCGGATATAGGCAGGTTTTGCTTTCAGCAATGGAATTTTTTATAAAATTAATCAGTTTCCAACAATTTTTTGATTGTTCTACTGAAAAATTTTTGTTTTTCATTAGGCTGGTTTCAGATAGCGCAAACAATTTTTTTGGAAAAATTTAAGGGTCGAACTAGTTTTTGCAATTATTTTTTTAGTATACTCTGTATATCTGATTGTTTTTGTTTACTGATAATGCGAGAGAAAAGCTTTATAAATAAAGTCTACCGTATAAACTATGTTATCTAATAGGCGTTCTGCGGGTGGTTCATATGGATACGAAACTGATTCGAGTAGATGAAGAAGTGTTCGAAGAGCTTCACTCGCTCGCCGGCAAGCTGCAAATGCGTGAGAGAAGGCGCGTGAGCGTCAACGCTGCGCTGCGCGTACTTTTGTTTCCGAAAAACGAGCACAAAACCAATGAAAACGCAGAAGAAATTCATTCCCAGATGAACTTAAACAAAGGAGTGTCTGCTTCAAAAGCATCCAAAAAAACCAAAAAATCTGGCAAAAAACTAGCGGCTAACGAAGCGAATGTCGCTCTCTATCCAATGCGCCGCTTTTCGCTCAAACACAAGAAATTCGTCTCGGAGTAACGCGTTTCAGAGCGAGCGAAGCCTGCTCGGCCTAATGCTCGTCGTATTCCTTTAGTGGAATATTTTTTTACCGGAACCCACGTCTCTAGTTTGCCTTATAAACCGCTTCTTCGATTTTTCTTTAATCAAACGCAAGCTTGCGGGAGGCGGTGCAAAATGAGTGATGAAATAACGCTTCTAGAGGCGGACATAGAAGAGTTACTAGTTTGTTTTCCCCAACTAATTTCTGACAACTTGGAGTTCGTTGCTAAGCGCGAAACGATTCCGGGTTCCGGAATAATTGATTTGGTTTTTAGAAACAAGAAAACCGGCTTGAAAGTTCTCGTCGAAGTAAAACGGGGTTCTGCTACCCGTGGAGACTTGGGCCAAGTTCTGGATTACTTCGGTACGCTGAAAAAAACGAATCCCGAAGCCGAAATCGTTTTCGTTGCAAAGGAAATAAAAGAATCTTTCAAAATAGCGTTGAGCTTTTTGGGTATCAAACACGCCGAGTTTTCGGACGTCAGAACCGCCTTGATCGACTTAAAGAGAATACGGGACCAAGCAAGCGAGTTGGAACTCCTTCGATTGCAAAAAGAACGCGGGGACTTGGGTGAGGCCGCAGTCGATTGGATGTTGAAAAGGCTTTCCGAAATAGACGCGCATACGATGCGCTCCGGCTACTACAATTGCGGTTGCAACAAAGTTCCTTTAACCGTACTCCATGAGTTTCGCTATCAAGTTAGAAACAGAAAAGAATATTTTGACGCGTTAAGAGAAGCAATTAACGAGCACTACGCGCTCTTAAGCGCCGACGCCAATTCTACTGCGTGAGTAAACTCTCTTTTTTCGTGCGTGCAACATTACGCAATTTTTTTAACACCTCTTTAAGCTAGACTCGCTTTCAAAAATATTGGCTAGAAGTAGACCGAAACACCCTTATGGCTACACTGTAACGGTATTGCAGCGCGAATTTAGCTGGCGAGGGCAGGCCTAAACGGTTTTTTTACCTCGGAAAACCGATAAACGCGGAGTTCCACTATTTTTGGTTCACTGCAACGATATTTTTTTATACTAGTGTTGCGTTGCCTTCCTGCAACCCACCGCGCGAAGCGTCAAACACCGTGTAAGTGTTTAACGGCGTTTAGCCTTCATTGCGTTGGATAGAACCGTAAAAATCGTAAACGTGATTCAAAAAATTTTTTGCGAGGTGTTTTGTTTTGGAGTTGCTGGATTTGAGCGAGCTTTTGTCGGCAGTTTTTTTTATTTTAGGTTACGTTTGGTTGTTGCTTAAGCAGGACCTCAAGCTCATCGAAGCGAAAATCCTGCTCGCTTTTTTTACTGCGGGCTTGATTTTGCTCGCGCCGAGAATGGTTTTCCTCGCGCTTAACGCGGCTTTCGCCGACTTGATAATGGTTATTCTGCTGTTCATAATCGGTTTGTTGCTCGCGTTCATCGCTAACGCGAGAGGCGAATACTTTGTCGGAAGAAAACCCGCAAGAAAATAAAGAAGAAAAACAAGACGAAGCGCAAGGCCAGCAAGCGCGCAAAACGCGGCCGTCGATTGCGAGCCGCGGCATTCCAGCTGACGAAGCGCTTTGGCTGCCGCGCCACGACGCCGTGCGCGACATATTGCGCAAGCAAAGCAATCCTTTCGACGAATACGGCGTGGAATGGAGCATTTCCGACGTGATTTCGTTCCTTTTTCCCCCACGCTACCGCGCTTTACAGCACGGCGTCGCGGTTGCGTTCGTGGAATTCTTGTGCGCGAACGCTGGGCAAGCGAGCTTTCACGAGATAGGCGGTTTCGTGAGCCGCAGCGGCGCAAGCAAAGCTACGTTTTACAATAAAATCGTGCCGCGACTCAAGCACGCCGGACTCATAGAAGTCAAACGGCCGTTGCGTACTGGCGCGAAAGAAAGCGAGAAGGGCCCGATGACGATATTCTTGAGCGAGGGTTTCCACAATTACTTGTTCAAGATCGCTAAAGAGTGGCGGAGAATCGTTCTCACCGCCCGCAGCAAACGCTTAAACCAGCAAAACCCGTGAAAACCCGCGCAAAACCAGTGAAACAAACGCTAAAACCAATGTGGTAATGCCAAACCTGCCTATTTCGCGCGAAGCGCGTTAGTTCATAAAAAACCGAACCGCGTCAAAACTCCGAAATTCGTGGTTTTTCCGAAAAATGCGTGATTTCCCAGTTTTCCCGTTTCGGCATCACCATTTCGCGTATTACGCTTGGTGATACGATTTCTGCCTACTTTGCGAAAGCGTTTTTCTATTGAAGTTGAACGACTAAACGCGCGCTAAACAAGCTTAACCCGATTTTTTGCGCAAACCCGCAGTTTGCGGTTTTCCGTTGAGTTCAAACTATTGTTTTTGCTTTGAATCTCGCTTGCAGAAAACGAAACTGCCCGCTTCGCGCCTTTTCCTTGTTTTTCAGTTTTGTCGCGCGAATTTTTATTAACCGCCGCAGCGTTGCTTGTCGCGTGTTCGCAGACTTTTTTTCAAGCAAAACAAGCGGCGTCACGGAGCGAACGGATTTTGCTGTTCTCGGCGGCCGCCTAATCGAGTTCGTCGTGCGCGAGAACCCCGCGGCGCGAGGAATAACGCTTAACGTCAACCACTCGCGCGGCCTCGTTGCGACTGTTCCGCCGCGCTGCGCGCCAGGCGAGCTTACTGCGTTCGTTCTCGCGAAAGAAAAATGGATTCTAGGCAAACTCGATTATTACGCGTGTTTCGCGAATCCGAGGCAGCCGAAAGAGTTTTTCGAGTGAGACAAGGTTCGCTTTCTCGGCGCGGCGTATCTCCTTAAAATCGAAGTCGCGCCAGCGCACGCGCCCGCGCGCCGTGCAAAAGTGGTTTTCGACGAAAACGAAGGCATCGTAACCGTTCGCGTTGCTGCGCGTTCGCCTCGCGCTATTCGCGTCGCGCTCGAGAAATGGTATCGCTCGCAAGCGGAACGCGTTTTCGCGGCGCGATTGCGTTTTTTTGCTGACGACA
>JAZDKN010000104.1:0-8418 GCA_043803065.1 Microcaldota archaeon | reverse complement strand
GATTTCGCCCTCGAAAAAATTGGCTTCCCCCACAAAGTCCGCAACGAACAAATTCGCGGGATTGAAGTAGACTTCCTCGGGAGAGCCGACTTGCATCACCGCGCCCTGGTTCATTACGATAATCGTGTCAGCGGTGCTCATCGCTTCCTCCTGACTGTGCGTAACGTGAATCGCAGTGAGCCCGAGTTTCTTAACGAGGCGGCGCAGCTCGAGACGCAGTTCCTCCCCGATTTTCGCGTCGAGCGCTGAAAGGGGTTCGTCGAGGAGGAGGAGCGAAGACTGGGACGCGAGCGCCCGCGCGAGCGCAACCCGCTGCTGCATTCCGCCGGAAAGCTCGATTGGAAGCGAGTTCGCGCGCTCGATAGGAAATTTCGCGAGTTGAAGCATCTTGTGCGCTATGGACTTCGTTTCCTTCGGCGGGAGTTCGCGCATGGTCGGACCGTACTCCACGTTTTTCTCCGTCGTAAGATGCGGGAACAATGCGTAATTCTGGAACATCATGCCCACGCCGCGTTCTTCAATCGGCAGGCGCGTGACGTTGCGCCCCGAAATGAAAACTTCGCCTTCAGTCGGCGGGTAAATGCCGGCGATGGTCTTGAGCAGCGAGGTTTTTCCGCAGCCTGACGGACCGAGGAGAACGACGTAATCCTTGTCTTTCACGGATAGATCGACTTTGTGCAAGGCGACGACGTTTCCCGGAAAAATTTTTGAAATTCCTTTGAGCTTGACTTCAGGCATTCTTCACACCTCTCTTACGCCTATCACTACTCACATCGTTCATGCTTCCTTTTTTCTTCCCGCGCTCCTGCGCATTATTATCAACAAAACGAAAGAAATCGCGAAAAGAACCGCGCACGCGACCGCCGCCTCAACGAACTGTTGCGATTGAACGAATTTCACGATGAGCACGGGCGCAGTTGAAATGCTCTTGGAAACCGCGAGAGTCGCGCCAGTTTCGCTGATGCTGCGCATGAACGCCATTACCACGCCTGCGAGCACGGACGGCAGTATCAACGGCATCGTAACGCTAGAAAGAATCTTGTACGGCGTCGCGCCGAGGGTAGCTGCCGCCTCTTCGAGGTTCTTATCCAACTGCGCCACCATCGCGGCGATGGGAGTAACGATGTAAGGGAAAGTGAACGACAGGTGCGCGAGAATTATTAAGAGGAGTTCCGGCACGTGAAAGCCCGCCCAGTAGAGAGCCAGCGAAAAACCGAGCGCTGACGTGGGGACGACGAGCACGACTTCGTTAGCGGTTTCAAGCAGTTTGCCTAAGCCGAACTTGTTTCTTCCGATGAACAACGCTAGCGCGAAGCCGAAAACGAGGTTGATGACGGTCACTACCGCGGCGACGAGGAACGAAGCGCCCAAACTATTAAAAATCAGTTGCATTTGCTCCGCGGAAGGAAGCTGCTTCATTTGCGAGAGGAAAATGAAGAAGAAAAACGCGGGAACGAGGATCAAGAGCAGGAAAAACGCTAGGACTACGGAATTCTTCGCGGGACTAAAGCGGTTGAGCCGCGCTTCCAAGCGCGGGGAAACGCGTTCGAACGAGAAAGACATTTTGCCGGCCAAGCGCTTCGCTAAAAGCAGGAACACAATTGCAGAAACAATAAGGATTACGGAAACCGATACGGCGCCGGAAACGTCGCCCGCGTTCTTGTACTGCAGAACGAGAACCGGCGCGGTGACCGCGAGGCCCGCAACCATCATCGTGGCGCCGGTTTCGCTCAAACTCCTCGTGAAAGCGAGCATTCCGCCAGTTATCACGCTGGCTTTGACGAGCGGAAACGAAACCGTTCGAAAGACGGTGAGCAGGTTCGCGCCGAGCGAGCGCGCGGCCGTCTCGTGCACCGGGTCGAGTTCTTCGAAGGCGGCTGAAACCGTTCGCACGACGTAAGGGAAAACGAAGGCGGTGTGCAGCGCGGTTATGAGCCAAAAACCTTTTTCGAGGGGCGCGAGGCCGTATTGCGAGCCCCAGAAAAGGTAAACGGAAAAACCGAGCGCTGACGTTGGAATAATCAAGGGCATGTCGACTAGCGAATTCAAAACTTCTTTCTTGAACCCGCGGCTGCGCGCGATAATCCACGCCAACGGGATTCCGAAGACTAGCGACAACGCGGTGCACAACAGCGCGATTTGAAAGGACGTAACGAGCGAGTTTATGACGAGAGAATCGAGTCGCACGTTGAGGCTCAGCGACAAAACGTAGACTGCGGGAAAAAAGACGAAGAAAGCGAAGAAGAGGACGGCGAGCGCGTACAACGCGTTCGACACGCTTTTCTTTTTGGATAGGCTGCTGAGCCTTCGCTTCAAGAAGCCGCACATGCCGTTGAACCCACCCGCGAAAACGCGAATAACCCGCGAGTAAAGAAAAAACGCGAAAAAAATTAAATAAAATCAAAAATTAAACGAAACGAGAATTTGTGAGTTCTTCAGAGGTTTTAAACCTTTGCGTTACCGAGCGTTACCGATTTTGCCTGCTTTGGTTTTGCCTGATTTTTACTTTTTCTTTTTTACAGCAACTTGAGTTCCCAGTCAGCCGCGAGGTGCGTAGCGAAAGCCAGCGCGCCGAACCCCGCGAGCGCGACGCTTTGCGTGAACGCGAAAATCGCGAGCGCGAACAAGGCGAGCGCGACGAGCGAGTGCGTGACTCCGCGGTGACGCGGCTTCGCCACGTAAATCACGCCGAGAACCGCGAACGCAACTGCTACGCCCGCCACCGTTGCTTCCAACGGCGTTGCTTGCGCGAAGCGCTGCGCGAAGAAATCGCGGGCTAGCGCGAACGCGGCGAGCGCGACGAACGCAGCAACGAGCTTGAACTGCTTTGTTTTCGGGAGATCGACGTCGGGAAGCGCGGCGCCGAGAATCGTGACGGCCGCGATTTGCGCGAGCAAACGCAGATTCGCGAGCGGAGCCGCTGTCGCATCAGGGTAGAGGAAAGCGGTTGCTGCGAACGCGGCGGCGAGCGCGATTGCGAGGTGCTGCCAGAAACGCATTTTCGAATCAACGGTTTTTCGCTGCGGGACTTAAAAAGAGTTTTTAAATAGCGCTGCCACCCTATTCTTTTCTAATTGTTGTCGTTCTGCCGCAGTGCTTCAGCGCTTCAGCGCTTTTTCGGGCGAGCGCGCGTGGCGCGCGGCTTTCAGCGAGGTTGGTAGAATGAGTTTGTACGAATCAATCGAAAATTCTTATTACGCGTTCATGGACAAACTGGATTTTCTGAAAGTCTACGATTGGTTCGTGAACCCAATCGAATCCCGCGGAATCCCGTCGCTACCGATTTTTCTTTTGCTCGTAGTCGCGATTATTGGCGGCGCGTGGTTCGTCGCAAACGGTGGCTTGGGCGGCGGCGTGCAGAAAAGCGTTTTGCGCGTGACGGTCGCGGATTCCGAAGGAAAACTTCTTTCCGACATCGTAGTAAGCGCGACAGTCGAAGGAAAAGAGTATTTCGCGAAAACGAACGCGCGCGGAGTCGCTCTCTTCGAAGACTTGCCTGCTGGCGCTGGAGGCAGCGTCGCGGTAAACGCGCAAGGCTACGACGCGCAGAAAAAATCGTTCACTGCCGGAGAAACGCAGGTAACGGTAACGCTTCAAGGCGGCGCGCAAGTCGAAAAGAAAATCGTTGTGACAGTCACGGACACGCGAGGCACCGCTTTAGGCGGAGTAGCGTTATCTTACCTCGACTCGGCGGGAGAAGCAGCTTACTTAGAAACCGATGCTACAGGCAGCGCGGAAATATTTTTCGAGAGCGAGTCCGACGAGTTCACGGTGCGCGCGAAGCTCGCCGACTACGGTTCGGTAATCAAAACTTGTTTCGCTGCAGCGGGACACTGTGAGTTCACGCTTGAAAAGAAAATAAGTTTGTGCACTGAACCCGACTGCGGAACGACGCCGCCGAACACCGACGCGAAAGGAAGCGTTACGGTTTCCGTCGTCAACGAGAACGGCGTTTACGTCGCGGCGAGAGTAACGCTTGACTCCGCTGACTCGATAGAGTCTATTTCAACTGGCGAAACTTCTGATTCAAGTCCCGCATTCTTCGAGGCGATCGCATCGCTCGGCACGAGCGTTTACGTCGTAGTCGAACCGGAAAGCGCTGAATACGCGGTTTACGACGGCGGCCAACTCAACGACTTGCAGAGCGTCGCAACGCAAACCGAATTTGTTATCACGCTGCAGCCTTCAAGCGAAGTGCCGACGAACGCGCTCGAATACAAAATCGTTGACGAAAACGCGGCGCCGATAAGCGGCGCAACGCTTGCGCTTTACTCTTCAGTGAATCCGTTGCGCGTCGTCTCGATCACGGTCAGCGACGACAACGGCGAAGCGAGCTTCGAGATAGCGCAAGACGCGAGCGTTTACCTAGTAGCAAGCGCTTCGGGATATCTTCCTCACCTCGAACGCGACGTCGCGCCCGGAACCATGCAGACGATTACTCTCGTCGCGCTCGTCGCCGGCAACAACGCGAACGTCGTGGCGAACGTTATCGACGACGAAAAAAATCCGCAGCAACTCGCGCGCGTTTTCCTCGTAATGCCGGACGGCTTTTACGCGGGACTCCCGCCGCAAGAAACTGGCGCGGACGGTTCCACTGAATTCAGCGGCGTTCCAATCGACGGAGAATACGGTTTTCGCGCTACTCTCGGCGCGCGCTCGGGCGCAAGCGATTTCTTCGTTCCTTCAATAGACGAAACGATTAACGCGACCGTAACGCTCGAACCCGAGACGGGTACGCTAACGGTGAGCGGCGAAGACGCTGCTACGGGCGAGTCGGTTGCGGGCGCAACGTTCGAAGCGATTTTCGTTGACTCGAACAAAACAGCCGCGTCGTGCGTTGCTTCGCAAGCGACGCAGCAAGCGAGCGCGTCGCCGAATTCGAGTAACGCGACGGTTTACGCTTGCGATTTGCGCGTGAAGGCGGGCAAAAGCTTTTTCGTGCGCGCGACTCAAGCGGATTACGCTCCCTCGGAGAGCGAGCAAATCGCTTTATCGCCCGACTCGCACGAAAGCAAGACAATCAAAATGGTTTCCTTGCGCGCGAGCCGCGAACTCCGCCTCGTTTCTTTTGAACTCCAGCCCTTGAACGGACAGCAAGGCGGCGACGTCAAGCAAGTAGACAAGGGACGCTACTACCGCGCTTTGCTCACGGTTAACTTCCCCGGCGGAGCTGACGCGAGCGCAGCGTTTTTGCGCATAGGCAACAAGGCGAGCGCGAGCGGCGAACCCGCTGCGTTCTCGTATTTCGATGATGCCGACGCGACCGTAACGTGGGGCACGAATTGGGATGAGTCAGCATCGTGCGATTCCGAGCGAAGCAGCCAGGAAGGAAGCGAAGCCAAATGGATTAATTTCGAGTACCCAGGCTTTTTCGGAACGAAAACCATCGCGGCGAAAGTATTCGTCAAGCCAACAGCAAAAACCAAGGACAAAGTCATTTTGTATTACCGCGCTTACTCGAGGAAGAAAAGCGTTTTCACGCGCGCGCCTGCAGACGCGGATTTAGGCTTCAACGAAAAAACGAGCGCGAAAGACTCCTGCCGCGCGCAAGCGCAATCGAAAACTTATGCTATAACAGAAGGCGAGAGCGAGTGCACTGACGAAGCGTGCATAAGCGTCGCTTTCGCAACGCAAGACGGCGCGCCTGAAGGCGACGGCTTCAAGACGAGCACGAACGCGAAATTCGAGGCGCGAATCGCAATCCGCTCGTTCACCGGCGCAGCGAACGCAAACCTCAAAATCGCTGCTGCCGACGAATCGCTTTCGCTGTACGAATGGGTTTTTGCAGCTGCGAGCGGCGGAGCCAGCGGAGGCGCGAGCGGCAGCGCCAACGGCGGGCGGACTGCGCAGATTCCACTCAAGTACGACGAGAACGGCGAGGCGCAAGGCGTTGTGCTCGTGAAAGCGCTGCTGCCGTCGCAGCAAGCGCAACTCAAATTCACGCTAGTCGAAGAAGGCAAGACTGTAGCCGCGACGCAAAAATTCGTCGTAGTCGAAGGAGACGCGCGTTTCGAGTTAAGCGTTTCCCCGGAAAACGTTTCAGTGCAGCAACCAGGCGTGCTCGTTGCCACGCTGAAGCGCGCTGACGGTGATTCGCCGGTGGAAGACGCGAAAATTTCCTTGAGCGAGGCGGACGGTTACGTGTTCGACGGCTCGCCTAACGGCGACTACTCGATTCAAGGAGACGGCAGCGAAGGACGCGGAAAAGACGGCAGATACGTTTTCAGGCGCGTTCTTGCGACGTCACCCGGCTCGTTCGACGTCGTAGCGAAACGCAACGGGTTCGCGGAAGCAAAGGCGCGCGTGAACGCGAACGCAGTCGACTTCCTCGAGTTCTCGCGCGACTTGAGCGACGTCAAGTTCGCGTGCAACGCGCTCGACGTAAGCGTTTCAAGCATTCTCAACATCGACGTTCCCGTGCTCGCGAGCTTCAACGGCGTGCAGTGCGCGAGCTTGCGCGCGCCGGGACTAGTGCAAAAAGACGCGAACACTTGGTCGTTCGTCGTGAAAAAAGGCAAGACCGTGAAAATCGAAGTCACGCCGACTCGCAACGGAAAATGCTATCTAGTTTTCAACTCGGTTCTGCCGAACGCCGCGGGCGCGTTCAGCGCCACGGCGTGGCTCGACGTTAACTGCCCCGCATTCGCAAACGTAACGCCGGGAGTAACAACGAATTGCACGAGCGAGAATTGCGGCGGTTGCGACGAGAAAAACTGTATCGCGCTCAACGACTCGTGCGAAGCGAAGTACGCGCGCACGCCGCAGAACGCGAGCGTGTTCGTTAAATGCGCGCAGCGCGTTGCGGCGAAGCCGAAGTGCGACGTGAAACACTGTGAGTTGTGCAGCGAAAGCGAGTGCAACGCTTTGTTCGATTCGAAAAACTGCTCGCCGTTGTATTCGCAGCCGCGAACTCCTTACGAGCTGCCGAAATTCGTTAACTGCACGAAGTTCAAGATGCCTGACTGCTCGCCAGCGAACTTCAACTTCCAAAACATTCTAGCGCGCAGGCTCGCGCAGTACCACGCGAATTTGTTGCTTAATCCGCAGTACAAGTCGCAGGCTATTGGCGCGAGCGCGGGAACGCAAATCGTTTACGACATGGCTGGGCTGCGAGTAGCGCGGCTCGGCAACAAGTGCGCTGCGGACGGCGCGCTGAGCGTGACGTGCGAGAAGAGCATTAACGCGATTATTCCGACTAACGGCATGGCATTCTCGATTTACAACCAGTTCGGTTCGCTCGGCGCGGACTTCGGCGCAAAAATCAAGGACGGCAAGCAAAAGTGCTTCAGGCTCGAAAGCATCGACACGAAGCACCCGCTCTCGAAACTCGCTTCCCTGACGGGCGATTTGGGCGCCGCGCTCGGGCTCGTTCCGCCGCTGTCGACGCACTCGTGGGTTATCTACTTTTTGCCGAACAAGGATTGCGTCGAGTACTATTGGAAGAACGGCGATGACGGCGAGCCGAGGCTTTACGCGAAGCCTACTGCTGATGGCGAGAGCGTGACGCTGCTCATCAGCCCGTTCAAAAGCGAGCAAGCGGCTGTTGAATTGACGTTCAACGTCGTTGCGAACGATGACGAGGAAATCGCGAAATACGCTTTCCTGTTCACGCCGTACAGCATGTACGCGGGCGCGGGCAAGCCGAGCGGGGACTCGGACGTGCAAGCCGGATTCTTCATAAACAACTTGCAGGCAGGGCAAGCGCTTTTGTTGAGCGGCAAGGAATTAACGGACGGCAAGGGAAACAAGCAGAGCTCGCTTTTCGGCGAAAACGAGCCGTTGCTGGTGAAAAGCGAACAAGTGGCTGTAACGCGAGTCGCCTACAATGCGACTGAAGACGAGAAGAAGCCGGTTGTTCTGCCGATCAACGTCAAAGTCAAAGCAAATGAAGCAGAATCGCAAACGCCTGGCGACGTGGAACTCAACCCGGCGGCGTACGCCGACGACGACGCGCTAAAGTGCAGCGACGGACAGTGCTGCGCGAAAACCGATTACGACGCGGCGAAAGCGCAGGTTGAAAGCGAAACGAAAGAAGTGTTCGGCAAAATCCTCAGTGAACTAGAGGAAGTGTACGACGGGAATATCGTGGACGGAAACGCCGCGTTGTTCCAAAAAGCGTTCGACGACGCGATAGCGGATTACATGGGCCAACAAGGCGCTTACCTCGTCTGCAAGAACTTGGGAATCGACCCGCTCGCTTCCCTCAAGCAAAAATGCAGCGAGCAAATGGGACAAATCAATTACCTCGGCTCCGACTACGGCGGCGGACTGCAAAGCCAAGGGTTCGGCGAGGTTTACGGCGATTCGTTCACTGAAACGGCTTGCGACTCGTCGCTCCTCAATTACGCTTTCGGAACGAGCGAAGCAATCGCGCCAGGCGGAACTTTCATGAGCGTTTTTGCGAACCGCTTGACTGGA
>JAZDKN010000103.1:0-6990 GCA_043803065.1 Microcaldota archaeon | reverse complement strand
CGGACTAGACGATCGGAGCTTTCCTCTCGAAACAACTATTTTGTGTTGCGGTGGTTAAAAAACGCTGCGGAAACTGAAAAGAAAAAGGAACAAAAGGAGGAGCAAAAAGGAAAAAGACTGAGCGCGGTTTTACTTTACGTTTACGACGCCTTCACCGAGGTAACCGTTATTCAGTTCGTGAATGCTGCAGTGGTACGCGAAAACGCCTTTTTCGTTGAACGAGTGCGTCCAAGACTCATTAGGCTGCAATAACGGCGAAGCAACGCCGTTCTCGAACTCCACGTCGTGCGCCTCGTTGTCGGCGTTAGTCCAAACAATCGTGCCGCCCGCGGCGATTGTGATTTCCGTCGGCTCAAAATGGTTTCCTCCGATGACGACGCTCGCTTCGCGCGCAAGCGCAGGCGAAGGCTGCGTGCCGCTCGGCGTTTGCTCGACGCAGCCGAACAGTAAAACCGTCGTCAAAGCAAGCAAAACGAAACTAGTTTTGTTCAATGAATCACCCTTAACGCATTCTTTTTCGATTCTTTTAGTTTTTTTCGAGTTGTTTAGCGCGTCTTGTTTTTAAAAGCGGTGTTACTGATACAAGTATTGAGCGTAGTCCGGCGCGTTCATGTTGAACGCCTGTGTTTTGCCGTCGAATGTTCCGACGCACTCGCAAGTGTTTTTGCAGACTAGCGTTGCCTTCTTTACGAAAGCGCCCAATATTTTTCCACCGCACTCAAATATTTTAGAGACGGGCGTGATTTCGCTTTGCTGGCAAACGCAACGCTTGTCAGCCATCTGCTTGCATACTTCAGTAACCTTGTCTTGATTGATTCTGGCGTACAACACGTCGCAAGCAGGAACGGAGCCTTGAATTGGAATTATCGTCGGCGAAACGGCGGCGACGCTTGAAACGCGCTTGCAAACGCCGTCAACGCATTCCAACTCGGCGTCGCACAAAGTTGGTATACCTACGAGTGGAATGCACGGTTCTCCTTCCTGGCCAGCGCCGAGCATGCTTTCCGGCACGCAAGCGGTTTTTTGCGTTGATTTTTTAGTAACCAGTTTAGAACCGAGTTTGCATACCTTGGCCGCTCCTTGTTGTACTGTTTGCCAGCCTTCTTCAAAAGCTTGTGAAATCGATTCGGTTTCCTTTCTCCATTCCTCCTTTATCGCGTTTCTAATTTTCAGCCAAAAAGTTTTTCCGGCTTCCAGAACGCTGGTGCTCTTGCCAGGCACCTTGAATGGCGGCAGTTTCTTCAAGTCGAGAGTGCACGAAACCGTTTTAGTCTCGCCTTTCGAACCCTGCAAAGCGGCGTTGACTACCGCGCTCGTTTCCCCGTCGAGGTCGCGCAAGTTGAGGAGTTCGTCATACAATTCACTCGGCGAATTCGTGTTCTTGCTGTCTTTGTACAAGTCTAATTCTATGTAGTTGAACTGTCTTTTTCCGTACGGCGGCAGCAAGTCGCGAGAAACCGGTTCAAGGAGCGCGTCCTCGAAGGAAACGACTGCCTTGTTCGGCCGCGGCGTCAAAACTTTCTCCAAGTTCGGAAATTCCAGTAAAACGATTGGGCCGAGCAAGTTGAACGAGTAACTCGCCTTGCAAGCGCTTGCAGCGTCAGCGGTTTTCTTCTCTTCAGCCGCCTGCTTGAACTTCGGCAGGTTAGTCAAATCCAGCTTGCAAGCCGCGTCATTGCTTCCGCCTTTGTCGTCCAAAAGTTTCGCTTTCACGAGAGTCTGCGTTTTTCCGTCGATGTCGCGCAAGTCAAGCAAATCGTAGTACAAATCGTTCGGCTCGTCCTTCTTCTCGTAAAGTTTCACTTCCACGCCCGGCTGCGTCACAAAAAAAGTTCCTTTGCTTTCTATCTTCAACGCAGAGGATTCGAAGAATGCGTCCTCAATTGAAACCGTTGCCTTTTCGGGCACTGGCTCAATGCGATATGAGTATGGGAAGTCCGCCCGCAAGACTGGTCCGACGTCGTCGTTGGTGAAGCGGGCTCTGCAAGTAAATTTGCCGGTAGTCACTTTCTCAGTCGTTTTCTCAGCAGCTTCCTTTTTCTTTTCCGCTTCGCTCTTGACGGCCGCAGGCACCGCGCTGAATTCAAGCGAACACTTGCTCTTCGTCAAAACGTTCCTGTCGTTCTTGGGGTCGAGCAAGAAGACGAATAACGGCGTCTTCGTGACACCTTCGCTCTTCAGTTTTTGCAAGGATTCAAGCAGCGGCTTGTGTACGACGTAATCGTATCTTGTTTTCACGTACAACTTCAGCGCAACTCCCGCGCCGTTCGCCGCAGCGCTTACATCCATTTTCGCTGTTTCGAAATCATCCTTTAAAATATCGCTCGTCGGCAACACTACTTGCAGCACGCCTTTCTTGAACTCGCTTGCTTTAATCGTTTCGTAACGCATTGGAAGCGTATCTTCCTTAACCACGTTTTTTGTTTTGACTTCGGTTACGGGAACCGAGACTTCGATTGACACTTCGCTTCCGTCAGTCACGAGTTTGGCGGTGCAATCGCTTCCCCACGGCGCGCCTGCCTTCGCGTTAGTCCAATCGTCAATGGCTTTTTCCTTAGTGATAGGCTTTTCTTTTTCGGAAACGCTTGTCTTCTGGCAAGTTCCCTTCCACAAGCCAGGCAAGAGCTTCACGTCGTAAGGCGCTTTGCACAAGTGGCTCGGAGTAAAGCCGGTTTGAGCGCACTCGCTATCGAAACCGCTGGCAGGCGTAATCGCGTAACACGCCTCGCCTTCAGGAATCTGGTTTACTGCCGCGCAAATGAATTCGGGACGCCCCGCAGGCGATTGCGACGCGCCTTTCGAAGCAAAGTTTTGCACGCAGTAAAGCGCGTAACGCCCGCTCGCGTCGACGGGCATGCAGTTGCCTCGGTTGAGAATCGCGGAACCCAAGAGCGCCTCCGATTTTTCAAGCGTCATTCCCTTCGCTTTCCCGACTTGCTCGTAATAGTTTTTGGCGATGTCCTTGACTGACGGTTGCAAGCCGGAGTACTCGAATTTTTTAGCGCAGTCTTCCTTCTTCGACTTCCATTGCTTCACGCAGTAATCAACGTAATCGTCTTTGCTCGGCGTCGCGCTTTGACTGCAAGCTTGCCCGCGGTCGATGAGCGCGACCGGCGTTACCACGGGTTCCCGGATTGCGTTCGGCTGTTTTCCACGGTAAACGCTTAAAACGAAGTAGTTCGAGTCGGCAGCGTAAGGAGTCACGAGAACGTACAAATCGTTTTCGTTGCCGACTTTGCTCAGCGTGTTAGGCAAGCGCGGAACGTAATTCGCGGCGTCCTCGTACTTTTCTTTTTCCTTGTGATATCCTAAAGCGACTTTGCCGTCGGTAGTGTAATCGAAAATCTTGTAATAATAGTCTCCGACTCGCTTCTCGTGCCGCTCCTTGTCCAGCAAGACTTGCGTTACTTCCGGATTCTCCAAGCCGACGTCGTTCAAGTCAACGGTTTTCTGCGATTCGATTACGCCTCCTTTAGTCAACGCGGAAAGCGAGTAAGTGCCAGCAAAGATTTTCTTCGTCGCAATCGTTTTCTTGTCTTGGCTTGCTTCCTGGCTCGTCGCGTACTCCCACTCGAGAGTCTCGCTGAGCTTCTTCTTTTTGTCGAAATACGCTTTCGCGACTGAATACAACAAGCCCTTCTCGTTCACCGTTATAACCGAATTCTTTCCGTCGATTTTCATGGGAACAGTCTTGAAGTCCGGCGTGTACTTCTCGCGGTAGTCGGACTCCGTGAAGCCGAGCGTCTTCAACGCCGCAGCGTCGTAAACAACCGGCTCGATTTTGATTTTGAAGTCGCTCGCCGCGGTTAACTCGTATTTTACTTGAAGCCTTTCCTTCTTGGCGTTGACCTCGAATTTCTTCAAAAGCTTTTCTTCGCCCGTCGCTTCAGGGTTGGATAGAGTTTGAAACGTCGCGGCGGAACTCTTGCTCTTGTCTTCGGCGGCTTTCACGTCTACGCCGTAATGGTAGAAATTGTCCACGTAGTGCGAAGCGCACAACGAAGCGATTACCGTTGCCGCGCTCTTCCAATCGAATTCCGCGTTTTGCGCGTTAGTTAAAACGATTTTGTTAGCGAGAAAATGGCTTTCCTTTCCGTCGGTCGCGATAACGTTGATAGGCACGAATTGCTTGAAGTTGAACGTAAGCGTCGAAGGCTTGTTTTGCGGGCTTATCACCGCGGGGTCGGTTGAAACGATTTCCGTATTGCAGTAAGCGTTTCCGGGCGGCAAAGTGATTCGCGATGGCGACAGCGTTTGCGAAAAAAGTTTTTCAGTTGCAACGCGGATTTTCTTGGATTCCGCGTTCTTCAACGACTTCAAGTCGATTGTCGCGGCGGGGTTCGCGGGAGCGGAGAGCGATTGCGGCACGGCAGCGTCTTTGCTGAACGTGATTTTCGTTGCTTTAATCGTCTCGGCGACGTAATCGCGCGTCAAACTGTTTTTGTTTCCGTAAGCCAGCGTTATTTCAACAGCTTTCGGGAAAGAATATGTTTTGGCGTCTGCGGTGGCAACGAGTTGCACGGGCTTGTCGAGTCCGACAGTTGAAATCTTGACGGAGTCAAGCGGGCCGACAACGAATTCTTCGGCTGAAACGGAAGCAATCAACGGCGCTAAAAGCAGGAATGCGGCAAAAACAACGGAAAACAATCGAATCAAGTTTTTTTCCATTAAAGCACCTCGCTTTTCAGTCTAATCCTTAAAGAGTAATCAATATACTGCCTGCAGTTAAATAAAAAGGTAACTTGAAGCGGCTCGCTGAGCTCACGAAAACGCTTTTTAAAGAATTCCGCGTTTTTTGAGTGCCGCCCAAACGCGCTCCGCGATTTCCTCGCGCGACAACATTCGCCCGCGAGCCGCGCACTCTACGACAACCCAGTTTTTCTCGCGTTTTGCGGCTAGCAAGTACTCCTGCTGGACTTCCTTTTGGTAGGCAGCGTCCGCCTCGTGAACGTCGATTTTGCGTCCGCGCTTGCGCAGCATTTCGCGTCCGCGCGCTACCGGCACGTCAAGGAAAACAACCGCGTCGGCGGCAGGCGCGCTTGCTTCAAGGCGCTGCGCCCACGCCTCGAATTTCGGGCGTTGCTCGCGCGGCAGCTTGGCGGCTTGATACAAGTTCGATTGAACGTAACGGTCGCAAACGACTGTTTTCCCGCTCTTCAAATCGCGCGATATCGCGTCGCGGAATTGCGCTCGATCGAGCGCGTAAAGCGCCGCAACTGCTTTCGGCGACAACGCGTCTTTAGGGCCGAATTCGCCGGCGAGGTAGCGGGCGATCAGCTTGCCGTAACGCGTGTCGTAAGCGGGGAAGGCGTAGAACGCGGTGCGCAACCCGAGCGACTTCAGTTTCGCCAGCAACAAAACGCACTGCGTGTGCTTGCCGCTCGCGTCAAGCCCCTCGAAAACAATCAAACGCCCGCGCTCTCTTCGCTTTTTTTGCTCTCGCTCTGTTTTCTCCAATTTGTTTTTCGCGCTTTTTTTCGCGCTTTTTTCTTTCGCGTTTTTTTTCTTTTTCGTCTTCATTTTGCGCGCCTCAAATTCCCGTCGCCTGCCGCAGCACGACCGCGACAATCGGGACAAGCAAATTGTCGTTGACTTTAAAGTCCACGATTTCAACTAGCCCCAAAACAACGGCGTAAAACAATGCCGACTGCCAACCGATGAGCGCGAAAGTCGTGACGAAGGCGGCGCCGGCGAAGCCGGCGAATCCTTCCCAACTCTTCGAGCCGTGCGCGGGCGTTCGCCCGAAACCCAAGCCGATTATAGTTGAAAAACCGTCGCCGAAAGCGAGGAACGCGATTGCCGCGCAACCGAACGCGAGCGAGTGGGAAAACGACAACGCGAAAAGCGCGCCTACGACGAAGTTAAGCGCTCCCCAGCCCGGCTTCGCGTCGCGCCGCTCGAAAACTTCGAGCGCCCAGTCGGTGAAAAAAAAGCGTATGCCGCGTCTGGCGAACTGCATTATGACGATTCCAACGGCGAGCGAAGCGATGAGCGCAGCGAGTGCAACGTCTTTTCCGAGCGCGAGTGCTATCGCGATTACGCACGCGCCGAAAAGCATGTGCGCGCCTTGGCGCTTGGCTTCGAACCAAAACTTTTCTCCGAACCCGCGAGGCACAGCCGCGTGAGCAGCGTGCTTTGCTTTCTTTACATTTTCCATTTTTTCCGCGATTCGTTTTTTCTTTTTTCGTTCTTCGAGCGCGTCGAGAATCTCGTTAGCCGCAATCCAAACCGCTGCGCCGAGCGCTATGCCCGCAGCGACTTGCAGAAACGAGTGCAAACCGAAAAAAACGCGGGAAGCCGCGATTATCGCCGCAGCGGGTGCGAAGACGTAGAACCACAAGCATCCTACTGAAGCGAGGGCGATGAGCGTCGCGCCGGCAGCGTGAATCGAAGGAAAGCCGTAAGACGAAAGGCATAAAAGCGCGTTTTCGGCGCACGGGCGCGGGTCGGCGTAATACTCTTTCGCGGCGAAAGCGATTGCCAACGTTAGTAAAAGCAGTAACAGCACTCTCCGGCGTTTCGGTAGGCATAATGTGGCGATCGCGCCGACTGCGATGAGCAGCAAATCCGCTTGTTCCCAGTAAATCATGGAGTAAGCAACGAAAACCAAGTTTTTTATTCCTCGCTTTGGCTAATTAGTGCCTTCGTGCCGGCGTAGCTTAGCTTGGTAGAGCGCCAGACTCATAAACAAACACAAAAAAACTCGAGACAAGCGCTCGAAATGAGCGTTCGGTGAAATCTGGAGGCCGGGGGTTCAAATCTCCCCGCCGGCACTAACACCTTATTTTACTGGCGACTATTTTTTACTCGCTTTTTATTTTCCGGTTGTCACCGCGCGAACAGGAACAGCGCGGCCGCGAGAACAACGATTAAAACTATAATCCACATCGTGCTGTTTCGGCGCACCGACTCGTCTTGCGGCGCGGCGGTTTGCAAAGCTAAACGCGGCGAATCGTCTTGCGGCGCTTGTTCTTGATGTGAAGGAGAAAT
>JAZDKN010000102.1:0-4166 GCA_043803065.1 Microcaldota archaeon | reverse complement strand
CCCTGTTTGGCGCAGCAAATGCAAAGCTTGCAAAGCACAGCGCGAAAACGCTTGCTGCACTCGCGAGTCGCTCGCCATCGCGAAGCGCGTGTGCGCGAAACTCGGGGTGCGGCACGTAATCGTTGACGCGCGCCGCGATTTCGAACGCGATATAATCGGTTACTTCATTCGCGAACTCAAAAAAGGGCGTACGCCGAGCCCGTGCGTTTTCTGCAACAGGCGCGTTAAAATCGCTCGGCTACTTGATTGGGCACGCGAGCGCGGCATTCGCTTCGTCGCTACCGGGCATTACGCGAAGATAACTAAAGACAGGGACGGAAACGCGTTTCTCGTTCGTCCCAAGGACGCGGCGAAAGACCAAACATATGGTTTGTGCCTTCTCCCGCAGCCTTGGCTCAAGCGCCTCGTTTTCCCGCTCGGCGACTACACGAAGCAGGAAGTCTACGATCTCGCGATTGGCGGGGGATTCGAGTTTTTCGGCCGCGTGCGGCAAAGCCAAGACTTATGCTTCGTTTCGAACAACGCGATGCGGGAATTCATCACCGAAAAAATCGGTTTCAAGCGCGGTCCCATAATCGAAGCGGACACCGGCAAAAAAATCGGCGAGCACGACGGACTGTTTTTCTATACTGTCGGCCAGCGCCGCGGACTCAGTTTCCCGTTCGCGCACTACGTGAAGGAAATCGACGTGAAGCGCAACGCTCTCATCGTGACTCGAAACCGCGAGCAGCTCAAGCAAAAATGCGCGCTCGTTGAAGATTTCAACTGGGTTTCCGGCGAGCGGTTGAAGCGAAAAACGCGGGTGTTCGCGCAAATCCGCCACCACCAACGCGAGCGCTCAGCAACGGCGATTCCGAAAAGCGGACACGTTATCGAAGTCGTTTTCGACGAAGCGCAGGAAGGAATAGCGCCGGGACAAGTGCTCGCGCTTTACTGCAAAAGCAGGAACGGCGAAGTTTGCCTCGGCGGCGGCGTGATAACAAACGCCGCTTGAATGAAGCAGAGCCCGAAAAGTGCGAAACGCGCGGGCGCAGTTCGAAAGGTTTTTATATCGCTATTGATATATATCATAGTTGATTTTAATGCGCAACGCAGAAACAGGGTTTTCCCACGCTCACGGCCCCCATCCCTCAATGCTGAAACTCGCGGTTTTGGCGGTGGCGGAGCGCGGGCCCGTCTCAGGCAAGGCTTTTTCGGAAAAAGTCGAGGCGTTGACGCAAGGCGGCTGGCGCATAAGCCCCGGCTTGATTTACCCTCTCCTCAGGAAAATGGAGGATGAGGAACTTCTCAAGTGCGATATTGCTGCACAATGCGAGGGCAGCGGACGCGGAAGACGCGAGCTTGCTTACTCGCTTACTGCGAAAGGAAAAGCGTTTTTGAAGGCGGCTCGGCGCGATAGCCAAGCGCACTTAAACAAAATGATGGCGCGCATGGTTCCGCTTTCGACGTTCGTTTGCTTCGGCGACGACGAAACGGAATTTCTGGAACTCGTAAAAGCGGTTCGGTTAGCGGTGAACGAGCGCGTGTGGCGCGCGGCCAAACTGGGGCGCGAGAAACGCTTGCGCGAGCTGCGAAAGCTCGTTGAAGCAATCGAGAAAGCGTGAACTCGCGGTTGTTTTTATTTTTCCCTTTGGTTTTGTTTAGTTTTTTGTTTCGTTTTGCTTTTTGTTTCGTTTTGCTTTTCGTTTTTTTGTTTGGTTTGGTTTTGTTTTCGGTGGTTTGCTTTGGAATACGAGATTGAAACGAAAGACCTCACGAGAAAATTCGGTAATTTTATTGCCGTAGACAAGCTGACGCTTCAAGTCAAGAAAGGCGAGTTATTCGGTTTCCTCGGCCCCAACGGCGCAGGCAAGACGACGACTATCCGCATGCTTACAACGCTTCTTTTACCCACTTCCGGCAGCGCGAGCGTCGGCGGCTTCGATTTGCTGAAAGAACCTTCGGCAGTGCGCAGCATCATCGGCGTAGTCCCGCAGCAGTTCGCCTTGTTCGACGAGCTCACGCCCATCGAGAATCTTCGTTATATAGGCGAGCTTTACGGCATGAGCGACGACGAAATCGCCGAGCACAGTAGAATGCTTTTAGAAGTAGCTGAATTGTGGGACAAGCGCGACGTTCAAGCGGGCGGTTTTTCAGGAGGAATGAAGCAGCGCTTGTCAGTCGCGGCGGGATTGCTGCATGAACCCCAGATTTTGTTCATGGACGAGCCGACGACGGGGCTGGATCCGCACAGCAGAATCGCGTTGCGCGAGCTCACGCGCAAACTCAACAAAGAGAACGGCATAACCGTGGTTTACACCACTCACGACATGGACGAAGCGGACAAGCTGTGCGACAGAATCGCGATAATGAACAACGCGAAGCTCATCGAAGTCGGCACGCCCGCGGAATTAAAACGGAAAATAGCAAAGAAAGGCGGGAAAGAGCCGTCGCTGGAAGACGTTTTCATCGCGCTGACTTCCAAATGACTTGAAAGAGTTGAACTGCGGGAATGGCTAAAGTAATGAAGCACGAACACGCGAACGCCCGCGTTGGCGCGAACGGCGGGAGCGGTAGCGAGAAGCCGATCGACTTCAAGAAAATTCAGGCAATCGTTTGGAAGAACTGGCTCGTCATCAAAGGCGACCGAATACGCATAATACCAATGCTGATTTTCCCGATAGTGATGATAGCCATATTCGGTTTCGCTACTACCGGCACGATTCAAGGCTTGCCGGCCGCGCTCGTCGACAACGACCATTCGCCCGCTTCAGCTGCTTTAAGCCAAGCGCTGCACGGCGTAAACACGATTTCCATTCGCTACGAAGTCGGAACCGAAAGCGAAGCGAAACGCCTCATGGACGAGGGTTACGTGAAAGCGCTCATCGTAATTCCGAACGGCTTCGGGGAAGCGCTCGAAACCGGTGCGAGCCAAGCGCGCGTAGTCGTGAAAGTCGACGAATCCGACTCTACGGTAGCGCAAATGATTAAAGGCGTGTTGCAGCAGTCCGTAGCGGCTTACTCGCGCAAGCAAGCGTTCGCAAAACTCGCCGCAATTCAAGCGAAGCAAAACGCCGCGGCGCAAGCAATAAGCGCCGGCGCACAAACGCTCGAATCGATAGCGAAAAGCGCGGGAGACGCATCCGCAACGCAAAGCGAAGCGAAAACCCTCGGCTACATAGCCGCGATTCTTCAAAACGACGTCAAGCAAACCGACGCGCAAATCCTCGCGCTGAAAAACAAGATTGGCTACGAGGAAACCATCGACACTAGTTCCAAAGGCGGTGGCGCTCCCGCAGTATCCTACGACGCATACTCCCTTCAAATCAAAGCACTGCAGGCGACCGAAGCCAGCGACAAAGCCGCACTCGCAAGCATCGCACGACTCCTCGCCGCAAACTCCAACCGCGCCGCCGGCGACACGGCAACAGCCGCGGCGGCGAGCGCGAGCGGCGAAGCGCTTGAAGGCGCGGCCGCCGCGCTAGCTAACAGCGTCGGTAACGGCGGCGTGGGACAAATCGAAGTCGTGCTTTCGCCGGTTGTTTACGATGATGAGCCCGCTTACGGGGAGGGACGCAAGCCCATCGACTTTTTGTTGCCCGCAATAATAGCGATGACGATTTTCCAGGGCGCGGCAATGGGAATGGGTCGCGCGCTCGCCGGCGAAAAGAAGGACGGTTCGCTCACGCGCGTTTTCCTTACGCCGACTTCGAACGCGACTATTCTAGTCGGGACGACGCTGTTCTACATGATTTTCGAGAGCTTCCGCTCGAGTTTCATGGTTTTCACGGCAATGATTTTGTTCGGCGTGACGCTGCAAGGCAGCATTCTCATCACGCTATTCATAATAATGGTTTACGCCGCGGGTTGCACGACCATCGGCCTGCTGATTTCCGCGGTAACGAACTCGCAGGAACAATACATGGCCGTCGCGATGCTCGTGAGCCTTCCGACGATGTTCCTTTCGGGCGTGTTTTTCCCGGTGCAGACAATGCCCGCAGCGCTCCAAGGAATCGCCAACGTTTTGCCCGTGTCGTACGCGGCGACTGCGCTGCGCGGCGTTATGATTAAAGGCTTTGACCTCGCGACGGTGATGCCGCAAGTCGCGATTCTAGTCGGATTCATGGTTGCGTTTATGGCGCTCGCGCTAATCGTGTTCAAAAGGGAAATCGCGTAGCGGCGTGTAA
>JAZDKN010000101.1:0-2866 GCA_043803065.1 Microcaldota archaeon | reverse complement strand
GTGTCGAAACTCATTTGAGTGCGCGTGCTCGGCTCGAAAAAAAGGCTCGCCATTACTTTCCCGCGCAACAAATCAAGCTGTTTCTTGTGTTTCGCCACGTCGTAAAAACCGTCGGCGCGCTTGTGCACGTCATCGATGTCGCGCCGCTCGAATTCGCGCATCGTTATTACGTCGCGTCCCTTCCATTCAGTCAAGCAAACCCACCCCACGAAAGTTCATTTTTCCTGTTTATCGTTTTTCGTTTTCAATTTTCGTTTTCAAGCCTTAAGCAGTTTCACCATTACCGCGTTCTGCGCGTGCAAACGATTCTCCGCCTCGTCGAAAACAACGCTTTGCTCGCCGTCGATTACCTCATCCGTTATTTCCTCGCCTCGGTGCGCCGGCAAGCAGTGCAGCACTATCGCGTCCTTCTTCGCGTGCGCGAGAAGCGCCGCGTTGAGCTGGTACGGCTTAAGTTCCGCGAGGCGCTTTTGTTTTTCCGCGTCCTGCCCCATGCTCACCCACGTGTCCGTAATAACAACGTCCGCGCCAGTCACCGCGGTGACTGGGTCGCGCTCGATGCTGAGCGCGCTCTCTCCGCGCTTCGCCTGCTTTTTCGCCGCCGCCCAAACTTCGGGCTTCGGTTCGTAAGCAGCGCTCGGGCACGCGCCGACGACGCTCGCGCCCAGTTTGCTGAAACCGATTGAAATCGAGTGAAACATGTTGAACCCGCAATCGCCGAGGAAAACAACTTTCAACCCGTCCACGTCACCCTTCTTCTCAAAAACGGTAAGCAAGTCAGCCATTATTTGGCACGGATGATAGAGTTCAGTCAAACCGTTGATAACGGGAACGCTCGAATGCGCCGCAATTTCCTCGAGGTCCGCCTGCTTGTTTAATCGTGCCATTACTGCGTCGCAGTAGCGCGCGAGCACGCGCGCCGTGTCCGCAATCGTCTCGCCGCGTCCGAGTTGCGTAGTGCTGAAGTCAAGGAAAATCGCGTGCCCGCCGAGGCGCGTCATTCCGGCTTCGAACGATATTCGCGTGCGAGTCGAGTTTTTCTGGAACAACATCGCCAGCGTCTTTCCGTTAAGATTCTTTTTGACTCGCCCCGCTTTCATGTCGAGCGCGAGCTTGAGCATTTCCCGCAATTCCGCTTCGCTCCAGTCCAGCAGCGTCAAAAAGTGTTTTTTCCTGTCGAAAGTCGGCGTAGCCATTTCGGTTTTTCAACCCCCTTTTCGCTTCATTCTTCTCGCGCGTTTGCGTCGTTCTGGCTCGAGAACGGCATTTTCGTTTCGCTTTTTTGTTGCCGCGTTCGCGCTTTAAAAAGAAAAAAATCCGCTTTCCCACCAAAAGCAAAACGCATAATTAGGCTTTGATTAACTCGCGCGGGGTATAAAAACTTTTGTGCTGAGGAGGGAAGGGAAAAGGCATCGCAGAGCATCGCAGGATTAGGCGGTTAGACGAAAACCGGAAAAAGAAAACTTTTTTCGCGGAGCGCGCAGAACGCAGGTTTTTAAAAAGCCCGCAACTATAACTCCCTCGGTTTTCCACGGCGCCGACTTCGTGAAGCAATGAACTGCGTTTAATTCAATCAAACCAGTTTTCTAAGCGCGAAGTTTCGGCCGCCTTGTTTTGAGAGGTGTTTGGTTAGTGCTTGAACCGCATGCGCGCGCGAAAGCGCTTCAAGGCGAAGGCGCGTTCGCCTGGCTGAAGAAAGCGACGGACTGGGAGCATGAAACTGGGCGCAAGGCGATTCAATTCGAAATCGGCGAGCCCGACTTTCAAACGCCGCAAAACATTTGCGACGCCGCGATTCGCGCGCTGCGCGACGGAAAAACGAAGTATACCCCGTCGCAAGGCATTCGCGAACTGCGCGTGGCGGTCGCGGATTTCCTCAGCAAGCGCCGCGGAGTCGAAATCGACCCGGACTGCGTAATCATCGGTCCCGGGTGCAAGCCCGTAATCAACGCTTGCTTTCAGTGCATGGTAAACCAGTGCGCGCCGAACGCCGCAGTCATTCTCCCGAACCCTGTTTACGGACCGTATCTCGACAACGCGTACTACGTCGGCGCTAAAACGTTCAGCATTCCCTTGCGCCAGGAACACGATTGGCGTTACGATGCGGACGTGCTCGAAGACGTGTTGAAGTCGATTCCCGCGGGACTAGACAAGATTCTCGTTCTCGTTTCGCCTTCCAACCCCACGGGCGGCGTGCTCACGCACGAGGATTTGATGTTCATCGCAGAACTCGCGGAAAAATACGACCTAACCATCGTTTCCGACGAGATTTACGACGACATCGTGTTCAGCGAGCACCACGAGCACGCGAGCATTCTTTCGTTTCCGGAAATGGCGGAGCGAACGTTTCTCATGCACGGAGCGAGCAAGAGTTGGGCGATGACTGGCTGGCGCCTCGGCTGGGGAGTCGTTCCAAAGCGCTTCGTGCCTGAAGTATCGAAAATGCTTGGGCATTTGGCGTCGTGCACGAATACGTTCACTCAATACGCGGGCATTGAAGCCGTAAGCGGTCCTCAAAACGCAGTCGAGGAAATGACTGTGGAATACAAGCACAGGCGCGATTTCGCCGTCAAGGCGTTGCGCGAACTCGGTTGCACAGTCGCCGTGCCCATGGGTTCGTTCTACATTTTCCCGAACGTGCGCACCTGGATGGACAAGAAGGGCGCGAACGAAACGGAGTTGTGCGAGCGCATGCTGCGCGAGATAGGCGTCGTCTGCTTGCCGGGGCCTGGCTTCGGCAGCCAAGGCAAGGACCACATTCGCTTTAGTCTCGTCAGCTCGTACGACGATTTGCAGGTAGCGTTCGAACGCATTCGCGCTTGGCTGGAAAAATAGCTGCAGCCCAAATAATTTTTAACGCAGTGTT
>JAZDKN010000100.1:0-2411 GCA_043803065.1 Microcaldota archaeon | reverse complement strand
AAATATCGAGTGGTACGGCCCGAAGCCTTGCTTGTCGAAAACGATTCCAGTCGCGCTCGCGTTCGACTCGTTGAAAACCGCGTTCTCGTTCGCGCTGATGCGAGCCGCGAGAACGTCGAGTTGTTGTTCCGTGCTCAGGTTCGCCGCGCGAGCGAAGCCAGAAAAGCCTGCTGCGAGCGCAAGCAAAACCACGGCTATAAAGACGATGCGAAAATGCGGAGCAAGAGTTGTTTTCACGCTGATTCCAGCCACGAGTAAAAAATTGTCCGCGCGCAAATATAAAACCGACTGTTCGAAAAACGCCGAACAACAAAAAACGGAATTCGAAAAAACGCGCAAAACGCGAAAACGCGAAAACCCAAGTTTTTTATAGTTGCGGCGCTTGACGGCTAAACGAGAATCAATCGAGCGAAACCCACCTCGACCGAAGAACGCTTGCGGAGAATGCGCCATGATTGCGTCAGAAGCTTTGACCAAACAAGAAATCAAGCAAGAAAACGCTGAAAACCCAGTTCGACAGGCGCAGCCGCCACAGCCGCAAGCCGCTAGCGCCGCGCAACCGAAACAACAAATCGATTTGCTTTCGATCGTCGTGCAACCGACTTGGCGAGAGTTTCTAGTCGATCTCGTCGCGCGAGAAAAAATGGATCCGTGGGACGTAGACGTTTGCGCCGTAGCAGACGCTTACTTGACGCGGCTTCGCGGCCTGCAAGCCATGGACTTGCGCTTGCCCGCGAACGTAATCCTCGCGTGCTCGATTTTATTGCGCCTCAAGGCGAACACGCTGTTTTTCGAAGACGAAGACGAAAACGCTGGCGGCGACGCGGCTCCGCAGCTCATTGAAGAAGAAATTCCCACTCTCGTCCTACGTCCCGACAGGCCGCGCTCGCGCCGAGTCACACTAGCTGAATTACTCAACGCAGTCGAAGACGTCATGCGCGCAGGCAAACGCTTCGTTCCGCTTCCGCCCGGGCTAGCGCAAGTCCTCGAGCTCGAAACGCCCATCGAAAACATGGGCGAGCGAATGACTAACGTGCTCGACCGCGCGCAAGAACTCAAGGATGCGGAAGGACTCCTGCTTTTTTCCGCGCTCGTTAACGCGAGCCGCCGCGAACCCAACGGCCGCTCTCCCGAACGCTACGCGGACTCCGTCATAGCGCACTTGCTCCCCGTCCTGCACCTCGTTCAAGAACAAAAAATGCTCGCGTGGCAAGACGAGTTCTTCGGCGAAATCTTTTTGCGGCTAATCGATGCTGAAGAGGAAAAGCGCCGCGAAGCGGAGGCGCTCGCGAAACAAGCCGAAGAAAGCGCGAGCGCGCTCTAAATCCTAATTTTTTCTTTTATTTGTTTTTCTCTTTTTTTCTGTGTTCTCACAGTTTCGCGAGCAGCCAGCAGAGCGTGCTCGCAATCGCCTTGACGAAGAAAGCGAAGCACGCGACGAGCGAAGCGATGAAAATCGCGGTGAGCATCGAAAAATTGTTGTAAAACGCGACGAACGCAGGCGTTTGCCCCAAAACTTGTTTGACTCCGCTCGCCTGCACCGTTGACGATTGCGCTCCGCCCACGCGCACGTTTGCGAGCAGCGCCGGCAAATCGTTTTGAATCTGCGAATACAAGTCGTTCATTAGCCGATCCCGCACCGACTTTACGGTCGCGTTTTTAATGGACGAGCTCAACTTAGTGAATTCCGGATTGCCTTCAAACCACTTCGCAACTCGTTCCTCAGTTACGAAATTCTCTATTTGTTTTTTGGTTACCGAGCTGCTAATCATTTCCGGCGTAACGAGGCTTGCGAGCGGAACCGACTGGCCGCCTTGGCCTTGCAACTGCGAAATCGATGCGGTTACGCCGCTGGCAATGAACGTGTCGATGTAAGCGTCCTTGTTCGCGCTGATTTGGTTGAACGCAACGAAAAACGAGAGAACTACGAGCACGAGCACCGCCGTGCCCGCTGTACTGTAAATGCTCGAGAATTTCACTTGCGTGCGCAAGCTCGCCAAGAACGCCGCTGCCGAGATAGTGAGCGCTAGCGCGATGAACGCCCAAAGATATCCTGACGAGTAAAAGAGCGACGCGATTCCAGCTATTACAAGCGTGGCAAGCGGCACGACGAGCGTTAATCCCCAGTTTTGTCCGAAGCCGTAAAACATGGCTAGCGCGAGCGCGAACGAGAACAAGAGCAGGAAGAGTATGAACGAGATGCTCCACAACTTGGAAAGGTTGTACTGCAAGCGGCTGACGTCCACGATGTCGATAGTGTGAAAATTGCTTTTCTCGAACAACACGAGCGAGAAAGCGAAAAGCAGAAGCATCAAAAGCAGGAAAGGCAGTTTCGCTTTGAAGTTGTCGTCTATGCGTATGCTGATTGAAGGCATGCGAATCGTGATTTCCTTCGCCTCGCTTTTAGGCGC
>JAZDKN010000099.1:0-3929 GCA_043803065.1 Microcaldota archaeon | reverse complement strand
ACGCTGGAATCGTAATACTCGTAAAAAAACGTTCGGTCCCGGTGCATTTCGTGCAGCGCAGCCGGGTCGTACTCGCCGAGTTCGCTCGCAACCGCGTGCAGCTTGCGCTTGAAAACTCCGTCCGGCTCGTCGCTGCGAAGCAGGCTTTCGCACTCGCAGAAAAGCTTGTGCGTGTTCACTTGCTGGTGAATCTCGATTCCGCACTTGAAGTCCGCCGCGGCGCAGTCGAGGGGCGCGGCGCCGCTCGCTATTTCGCGCCAGTTTTTGTACTCGGCTAAAGCTTCCGCGTCCATGCTCGCATTCACTTTTTTCTTTTTTTCTTTCTTTTTCTCTCGTTTCACTCTTTCTTGGGCTTGAGGCTTTTCGCGAATTCCTCGGCGTTGTTGTCGATGAACTGGTCGATGTAAGCGCGCGCTTCAGTGCGTTCGCTGATTTCGCCCGCGTAGTTCGTGAGCATCATAGCCTTCGCCTGCTCCGCGTCGCGCGTCTGCCCGAGCACCCACTTGAGCTTTACGAGCGCGGTTTCCGGCGTCATGTCCGCTCCCGGCACGACGCCAGCTCGCAGCAAATCGCGTCCCGTAGAGTAAACGTTCATGTTGATTCTGCCGTACAAGCACGAGCTCGTCATTACCGCTACTCCGCCCCGCTCGCAGAATTCGCGTATTCGCGCGAGGTTTTCCGGATGGCGCCTCGTGAATTCGTCGTGTTCGTTGAGAGGAATGTGCCCGAGTCCGGTTCCTTCGAAAACGATTCCGCGGTAATCCCGTTCAGCGTAAAAGGAAATGATTTCCGACGGCATTCCCGTAAACGATTTCACGAGCGCGACTTTTTCCTCCATCGCGTCGCGCAGAACCGGCGTGCGCGCCGAGTCGCGGCGCGGGCGGTTGTCGCGCAGGAATTCAATGCGGCCGTCGCGCCACACTCGCGCCCAAGGCATGGCGTTGACGCTGCGGAAAGCGTCGCGCCTGCTCGTATGCATCTTGCGGGCTTTCGTCCCCTCGTGAACGTAATCATAGTCCTCCCCGGTTTTAGCGTGCATGCAGAGCCCGACGCCGGCGAAGTCCGCATTCGCCGCGAAGTGCGCTGCGCTCATGAGATTCATTTCTGCGTCGCTAGAGCCGCGGTCGCTGGAGCGCTGGGCGCCAACGAATAGAATCGGTACCGGCAGATTCTGCAGCATGAACGAGAGCGCCGCGCTGGAAACGTGCATCGTGTCCGTTCCGTGCGTGATGATTACGCCGTTCGCTCCGTTCCCGATTTCCTTTACCGCTTGCCTCGCCCAAATCTTCCAGTGCCCGGGCTCGACGTCTTCGGAAAACATGTTGGACGCCTGCACTGCGTTGAGATTAGTGGCTTTGTCTAGGTCCGGGAACAAGTGGAGTAGCTCGTCTGGCGAAAACGCGCTGACTACTCCACCGGTGCGGTAGTCGACGCGGGAAGCGATGGTTCCGCCGGTGTGGATTATCGTCAGCTTGGGTTTGCCTTCCTTGAAAGCCGCTTGTTTTGTTTGGAACGAGCCTATTTTCTTGAACGCGTCGAGCTTCTTTATTTCTTCTCCACCGTTGATTTCTACGCCGATGTTATAACCGTTCGCTAGCTTGATTATCAAGTGCTCGTCGTCGCTTGACTCGGGGCGCGGCATGAGCGTTCCCGTAACGAGTCCTTCGCGCGCGCGAATCGAAATCGAGTCGCCTTCGCGTATTCCGACCTTGTCGAGCAGCGTTTTAGCGGTTCCCTTGTAAGCCATTGCGCAATCACCGATATTCGAAATTCGTTACCGCGCGGCGTAATTAAAAACAATCGTTGACGACGGTTGCCGTCAATAAAAGCGGTTAAGGAAAACCGGGGTTTGAGAACGTCGGCTGTTTCGCGCAACCGAACAAACCGCTCGTCACTTGAACACGATTGTAAAAACTGATTTCTTTTCGTTCTTAAGCAAATCCGCATGCTCCCTCATTTGAAGCTTCAGCAAAGTAGCGCAAGTCGCGTCGCCACTTACAATTATTTTAGAACCAAGTTCTCTGTGCATTGAGCGCGCTTCTACGTGCAACTTCCATTTCTTTCTATCAATCAACTGTTGCACTAAAGTTTTAATATTTTTCATAATTAGTTTGCGCTTATCAGGGTTTTCGTGTACAAACTTGATTTCAGTGCCATAGTCCTTGACGATAAGTTCTAAACTCCGTGGTTTTTCTCCCATCGCCTTGATGCTTTCTAAAAACTTTTGCACCACGCTGCTCAACCCTTTTTGCGCTACGCCGCGCAACGTGATTGTTTGTTGTCAGAACTCAAGACCGTCGTCACCGCGACGCAGCGCTTTCGCGCGGGCGCGCTCGGAACTCATAAGAGCTCATCACCAACCTCATTCTTGGTTGCAGTCGCTTAAAACAGTTTCGCGGAGCAGCGGCTTTCAACAAAAAGAGTTTCGGCTCAGCGTTTCTCAAAACTCGCGCTTGATTGCGGCGAGAAGCGCTTTCTTCTTCGGGCTTTCCGCGAGGCACTCGCTCAGAACGTCAAGAATGTTGTCCGCGGGTACGATCTTGATTTTCGCTTTCTGCTTATCGTCGAGAACGAGGTCGTCAACGTTCGCGCGCGGCACGATGATTTCCTTCATTCCCGCTTCGATTGCGGCTTCCGCCTTTTGCGTGACTCCGCCTACGGGAAGAACTTCGCCTCGAACGCTGAGGCTGCCTGTGAGAGCGACTTCTTGGCGAATTGGAGCTTCCTCGAGAGCGCTTATGACTGCCGCGGCGACGCTCACGCTCGCGCTGTCACCCTCGACGCCCTCAAAAGTTTGAAGGAATTGAATGTGAATGTCGTAACTGCTTGTGTCTTTTCCCGTGTGGCGCTTGATTATAGCGCTCACGTTCTCGACCGCTTCTTTTGCGATGCTTCCGAGTTTGCCGGTTGCGATGATTTTGCCTTCCTGTCGCGACGCCGCCGGCGCGACTTCAGCCACGATTGGGAGGATGACGCCGCTGTCTCCCATTACCGCGAGCCCGTTTACTTTCCCGACTTGCTTGCCCGTGCTCAAAAAGATTTTGTAGTCGCGGCGCAAATCGATCATTTGCTCGGCGGCTTGTTGTTCGAGCGTGCGCGCGAGCGTCTTCGATTTCAAGACGTGCTCGCGCGTCGTGAGCGCCGCGCCTTCCTCGCGCGCGACGTCGCCGGCTGCGCGAACGAGTCCGCCGAGCTCGCGGAGCTTGAGCGTGAGCTTGCCTTTGCGTCCGCTTCGCTTGCGCGCTTCCTTGATTAATTCCTCGACCGCGCCGCGGTCGAAGTGCGGAATCTTGCCGTCTTTGCGGACTTCTTGCGCGATGAACTGCACGAGTTTCGCTCGGTTTTGAGGTGTGTCGGGAATAGCTTCATCCATGTAAATCTCGTAACCGTACCCGCGAATGCGGTTGCGGAGCGCGGGATGCATTTTCGCGATGTCCTTGTAATTTCCCGCCGCGACGAGCACGAAATCACAGGGTACTGGCATAGTTCGGACCATTGCACCGCTCGACATTTCGCTCTGCCCCGTAATAGAGTATTTTTTCTCTTGCATGGCGGTCAGCAATTCCTGCTGCGCTTTCGGAGAAAGCGAACTCACTTCGTCGATGAAAAGCACGCCTTTGTTCGCCTTGTGCACGGCGCCTGCTTCGACGCGCGCGTAAGCCGGCGTGCCGAGCCCGCCGCTGTTGTGCACTAGCACGCCGTTCGCGAAGTAATTCCCGCTCGCGGTAGTCGCGTTGTAGACGAAGCCCTTGAATTTCTTTTTGGCTGCGTTCGCAACTCGCTCGGTTTTGGTTTTAAGCATTCAAATCACTAATCGCAATAATTATGGCGCTAGTTCTTTAATGCTTTGCGCTCCAACGGCGCAGCAGCGGCGTAGCAACGGCGCGGGGGTTACTTCTTTTTCTTTTTTATGGTGACGATGCTCGCGA
>JAZDKN010000098.1:0-15673 GCA_043803065.1 Microcaldota archaeon | reverse complement strand
CGCAGCGGAACTTACTACAAGAAAAAGTATCTCGTTCCGGTTGATATTCAACTGCGCGTTATTCTCAAGCGCAAAGAGGAAACGGGGCAGAAAGCAGGAATAGAGATTTACAGCGTTCGGCCGAAAGACGTTGCTTCGCCTGACTCGGTGGGCGCGACTGGCGATTGGATTAGCCTGGAAGGACCTAAAGCGTGGAACGGACTCGCGTTCGCTCAAGACGTTATTCAGTCGGGCACCGCGCCCGTAAGCGTTTTAGCCGGCTGCCTCGCGCCTTACTTCGGCGGAACGCCTGAAAACGAAAAGGACATGCCTGACAGGTGCAAACTCAGTAAAGGCAGCACGGTTCAAGTAAAGTACGACTACTGCGTGGACGGCGTGAAAGCAGCGGGAGCGAAGCAATCGACTAATCCAGTTAATCCGAACCAACAGCCTGAATGCAAAAAGTTCGAAGGCTCGGGAGAATGGTGCGGTTACGCGAGCGCTGAAGAATGTTTGAACTACGGGGACTACGACAAACAAAAATGCTTTGATTCCTTGAGCGCTCTCGGCAAAGAAAAAACGGATACCCTCAAGGAGGGGAGCTTGACTAAAGAAGTTCTGAACGCGTTTTTTGCGGCGAACAAACTGGCGGCAAAACCAGGCGACTTGTTCGTTTCGAAGGCGGCTTACGACATTTTCTTGAAAACTCCGGCGAACGCGAACAAGCCGTTGTGCTTCAAGACTTACAATTTGGGCACCGACGGCAAGTTTTACGACCCGGCTCCCGACGCTAAAGAAAAACCACCCACAGGCGTATCAACTAAGCCATATTGGGTTTGCACGCCTTTGCACAAGTTGGATTCGGATAAATCGTGCGTTCCTCTGGAAAATGTTTACTCGGCTAAAGAATGGCTGCCGAGTCAATGCAATGACCCGACGACAAAAAGTATAGATAGATGCCAGGTACGCCTCGGCGCGAGCAGCACGCCTAAATTCATCTACAAGTGCGGCGACGTGAAAGACGCGGAAAAAAGCACGGGCAGCATCAACGTTCCGGACCAATGGGAAGCTTGCGCATACGACGCGAGCAAGCCGGCAGGCAACTGCAAAACCAACAGTCAACATACCTTAACTTGCGTTTCACGTTACCAGAGCAACGATCATGTTTGCGCAGCAGTGGGACAAATAAGTGATGGCGGTCATTGCATGGCCATAGCAGACGCTGCAGGCAGCGAGTGCCAGAGCGGCAGCATTTGCAGCGGCGGAATTTGCAAGAAAACGCAGTAAAAGCCAAATAAACTTCGACCGCTAAAAGAAAACCGGTTTCAGACTATTCAAGTCCAGCACGCACGCTTTGCCGTCGCGCAACGGCGCGAGCTTAATGACGCGGCACCCGAGAACGCCGACTTCGCCCTCGCGCTCGTGAACGTGCGCGCAAACGCACGCGCGCGGCCGCTTTTCCTCGATCACGCGGCGAACGCTCTTGCTGCCCGCAGGCTTCAAATCGAACGCCTTGTCGAGTTCGAGCGGCAAACCGAAAGGCGGAGCGTGCGAAACGAGCACGGAATCGCGCGAAACGAGTTTGCTTAAATCCTCGTAGATTTGCGCTTCGCTGTAAGTAATCGCTGTCTTAAAAGGCGTCGGCGAACTGCCTCCGTAACCAACGAATTCTACGCCGTGCGCGATGCGTTTTTTGTTGTGAATGCTTACGCCGCTTCGTTCAAGGAAGAGCTTGACTTGCAGCGTGTCCGTGTTGCCGTGAACCGCGACGCACTCAGCGCCGTTTGCTCGCACGATTTCCAGCGCTCGCTCAGCGTAATCAACCGGGCCGAATTGCGTGATGTCGCCCGCGATGATTACGAGTTCCGGTTTTTCTTTTGCGACGAGTTCGCGCAACAACTCGAGGGCTTTTTCTTCGGAGTGCAAGTCCGCGACGCACAACGCTTTCAAAAACGATTTTCACCTTTTAGAGTAGCAAAAGAAATAACGGGGAAAAGAGAGGCGTTCAGCGCCTGAACTTGTCGAATTTCCTGAACTTCCTGAAGTTCCCGCCGCGCTTTTCGTGTTCGAAACCACCGCGTTCCCCGCTTGCACCGCGTTCCCCGCCCGAATTCCGTTCGCCGTGCCCGTACTCGCGGCGTTCACGGCTTCCGCCGCTCGCGGAATCTAGCCGTTCCCCGTCCCGCTTGCGGTACTCGCGGTTTTCGTTGTTGTTGCGGTTGTTGTTGCTGCCGCTATTGCTGCCGCTATTGCTGCTGCGTGCTAGCCTGAATTCGCGTCTATCGCCGCCACTGGACGCGCCGCTGCCGCTGAAACCGCCGCGAGGCGGGTTTCGCTGCGAACGCGCGTTTTGCCAATCGCGCTGCCGCTCCGCTTGCCTGCGCTGCTCGTTCGCGCGCAACTCGCGTTTGCGTTCGTCGCTCGGCTCGGGCCCCCCGCGGATTTGCGCGAGGCGGGCGTCGAGCTTTGCCTTCAGCTTGTCGGCGATGAAGCGTCCAGTAAACCAATCCGCTTTCGCGGCGATGCTCAGTTTCGTGGCGAGCGCGCGAGAGATTTTGCCGCGCTGGTGCAGCGGGGCCGCGTTGATTAACGGCGACTGGAAAATGAGTCCGTGCTTCGGCGGCTGACTGCCCGTCCGAAGGTGCTTGAACAACGCTTTTTCCGCGCCGATGACTTGAATCGTGCTCGCACTCATTCGCGCGAGTTTCTCGAGTCCGCCCGCCAACGAAATCAAGCGCGCCGCCAGCAGCGGTTCGATGAGAGTGGAAATGTTTTTCGCGTTCTCGCGCGCCTGCGCTTCCACGAACTCCTGCAGCACAGTGCGTTCGGCGTAGACGGCCGCGGTCAGCGTCGCGAGAGTGCGGACTGCGTCGCGCTCGGTTTTCGTGAATTCGACTCCGTAACTAGTTTTCGCTTTCTCGCAGAGTTCGCGGGCTTTCGGCGCGCCCACGATTTCAGCTAGCTTCGCTTCGTTGGCTGCGAACGCTTCCTTCGCACCGAACGCGGAGAAAACGCGGGCAGTATTCTCATCGTTTTTGAGGCTGTATTCCGGATAGTTCGCGCCGGTCCACTCGGCGAGTCGCTGGGAAAAAAGCGATTTCACGTTGTCGAGATCATCAAGCGCGCGCGTGGCTTGAATTAGGGAAGCGTCTTTTTTCGAGAATGCTTCCGCGACGCCTAAGCGGGCTTTTTCGAACATTTTCTTGCGCAAATCGTTTTTCAAGGCAAACACCTCAGTAATAAGCCTTATTTTATCGAAGCTATCGCTTTTTAATGTTGGTTAAACTATTTTTCCCAAGCGTTTTGCAAAAAACTAAAAAAACGTTTTCATAAAGCGCTTTTTATGGCTTGCGAGAGTTGAATTAATCGTGCCTGCCGACGCCTTCGAAAAAGTAGTTAATCTCTGCGTGCGCCGCGCCTTGATTTTCCCTAGCGCCGAGCCTTACGCCGCACTCGCTTCCGCGAGCGGCGGATTCGCGGGATTCTTCGATTACGGCAATTACGGCGCGACGCTCAAGCGCCGCCTCGAAGCCGAATGGTTCAAACGCTTCGTAGAGCAACGCGAAGACGTAGTCGCGCTCGACGCCGCGATAATCACGCCTCGCCCGGTTCTCGAAGCGAGCGGGCACTTGGCGTCGTTCAACGACCCGCTCGTGGAATGCTCGAAGTGCAAGAGCAAGTACCGCGCCGACCACCTAATCGAGCAGGAACTCAAGAAAAGCGTGGACGGGTTGTCCCTCGAAAAACTCGCTGAAATGCTCCTCACCGAGAAAATCGTTTGCCCGAAGTGCAAAGGCGCGTTAAGCGAAATCAAGACTTTCAACCTCATGTTTCCAACGACAGTAGGCGCCGCGGGCGGCGCTACTGGCGCCGCTCAATCAGGCGACGAAAAAAGCGCGGCTTTCCTGCGGCCGGAAACAGCGCAATCGATTTTCGTGGATTTCCCGCGCCTCGCCTTGGCCTCGCGCAAGCAACTGCCGTTCGGCGTCGCGCAAGCGGGACGCGTTTTTCGAAACGAGATTGCGCCGCGCAACTTTGTTTTTCGCGCGCGCGAGTTCTCGCAGCTGGAAATAGAATTCTTTATCCATCCATGGAAAATCGAGGAATGCGAGATTCCGAAGCGACTCGCCGACATCGAAATCGCTTTCTTGGACGCGCGAGTGCAGCACACTAAAGGCGGTGCGGGCAAAGCGACTTTTGGAAAACTGGTTTACGAGAAAACGATTTCGAACAAGTGGGTGGCGTATTGGCTTGCGGAATTCGTTGACTGGTTCGCCTCGCTCGGAATTCCTGCGGCGAAGCTGCGGCTCCGCCAGCACACTGAAGACGAGTTGTCGCATTACTCGCGCGAAACTTGGGACGTTGAGTATGAATATCCCGGAATGGGTTGGAAGGAATTGATGGGCGTAGCGGACCGTGGGGATTACGATTTGAAGGCGCATGCGAAGAAGAGCGGGAAGGAATTCTCAGTTTTCGATGATGCGGCGAAACAGAAAGTAACGCCGTTCGTGGTTGAGCCGTCGCTTGGCACCGACCGCTTAATCTTCACTTTGCTTTGCGAGGCTTACACGGAAAAGAAAGACAACGGCGAAATTAAGACAGTGCTTTCGCTGAATCCGCGCATCGCGCCAGTGCAGGCAGGCGTTTTCCCGTTAATGAAGAAAGACGGGCTCGCCGAGAAAGCGCGTTCGGTTTTCGAGAAACTGCGGAGCGAAGGATTCGCCGTCGAGTACGACGAAGGCGGGAGCATCGGCAAGCGTTACGCGCGAGCTGACGAAGTCGGCACGCCTTTTTGCATTACCATCGATTACGACTCGCTCGAGAAGGACGACGCCACGATTCGCGAGCGCGACACTGCCGCGCAGGAGCGCGTCAAGCTCAAGGATTTGGGCAGGGTTTTGGCGAAAAAGCTCGGTTAGAAATTAGTTTGACTTTTTAGCACTTGCTCGCCCGAATTTTTTGGTGAATTTTTCGGCGTTCACTATCTTCTTCGTAAACTCGGCGTAGCCCCTTGTTTGGCTCGGAATTATATTCCACTTCAATTTTCGCGGCGCCACGTCATAAAGAAGTTTGGCATTCTTGGCATCCGTCTCTTCCTCGCTTCGAAGCAATTGAGCCGAGCCTGCCGCAGAGACGTGGTGCGCATCAAGCGCGGTGGCCAAAGCTTCAGCCACCAAAAAACTCAGTTTAGGGTAATCCGGTTCGTTAGTTGACGGTAATTCTACAGGTTGAGGGTCGCCGTATTCTTTCCAAGCTACTTTGGTAAGGTAAATGTTGTGCTTGTCGGAATCGCGTAACGGAGGGTCTACCTCGTGGTTTTCCACAAACTTGATCGCAAATTTTCGATTTTCGTTTGCATAGATCGCGAACGTGTGATAATCCGAAAAACCGCCTTCAACCGGATGCCAGTGGTAAACACGAATTTTCAGCGCCGTATTTCTAAAACCGCATTCAGTCAAGAGCTTGCTGAAAGCTATTTTGGATAGGAATTTAGCGGCGTGAAGCGCGCGTTCCAACTTCGCGTGAACCTCGCTTTTAAATTTTGGGGACTCTCCGACGTAACTCGGGTAAACGTTAGGCTTCACGTTCAAAACGATTTCTAACAAGTCTTGCTCCGCCTCGCTGCGTTGCGCGAACAAGCGGCGCGACGCTTCAATCCTTCGTCCATAGCTGGTCGCCTCCCTTTTTTCCAGAAGCGATTCGGCGTGCGTCTTCAACGCGGCGAACTTGCCTGCAAGCGTTTGTGTTAAAGCCATTTTATCCCAATTATTTTAAAACGCGGCTGTTTTTATTTCTGCGGACAAACTCAAAGGCCCAATTTAAGGAATTTAATGAATTGTTACTACTCGATAGTCTTATTAAGCGGTTCAAGGCATTATTTTTCCGCTCGAAAAGAACGAACGGTGGGAGAAAGCGAATGAGCGAGTTGACGGCACTTTTAGCTGGCGGCGTAGTCGCTGGAGCGTTGTTCGACGCTTACGCTTACTATCGTTACAAGTATTCGCAGCGCGCGCTCGAAGTGGCGCAAGGCGGCGTTGCGGATGACGCGGCGCAGAAAACTCTCGCGCAAGAAATCGCCGGAGAAAATACCAGCGAAAGCGAAGGAGATCGCAAACCGCTTGCGGATAGGCTCAAGGAAATAGACGAAGCGCGAGAGCAGCGCAAGGCGCGCGGTTCTGGATGCGAAGACGGAGCGGTTTTGTTCGAACCCGAATCTATCAGAAAAGAAAACGAGGAAATAGAGGGCGCGAGGTTCGAGCGCGTGGGTTTGCGCGAAGGCGATTCGGCTTCAAGCGAAGGCATCGAAAGCGGTTTCACTGACTCTATCGCGGCGTTGCGCGCTTCAATCGCTGATTTGAATTCCGTTTTGAAGAAGCGTTCCGGGCGTTCTTGGCGTTCGGGCGGAGTTGCCTCGCTCGGCGACGCGAGCGAAGGGGCTTCGTTTTCGGGAGTGGGTTCAAGCGATTACGCGGAAGGCGATTACGGCGTTGTTTCTGGTTGAGTTTGAGTTTCGAAGGTGAGGGAAAATGAATTACTGGTGGGTTGTGGTTTTGCTTGCGCTCGTGCTTTCCGAAGACTTGCGTTATGCGATATCGAATTTATTAAGCGGAATGGACACCTGGATTTTGTTCGCGTTGTTTCTGCTCGCGCTCGTTTGGTGGAGCAAGTCGAACTAGTTTTTGGATCGGTTTGAAAGAGGGCGTTTTGAAACGCCGTCTGGTTGTCTGGTCATTCGATTGCTTAGCGTCAAGCTGTTTCGCTGCAAGCAATCAGATTCCAAGCTCTTTTCGTAGTTCGGTAAATTTGCGGTTTAGTTGTGCGTAAAGCTCTGGCGGTTGAGGAACGGCGCGGTGAACGTTGAGAACCGAGTGAGTGGTAGGCATACCGTTAATCATTTTTTCTACGAGTCTCCTGCCAAGCTGTGCGTTCTTTTCAGTTACTACTACGTGCAGCCAGGGTTTTTCTCCGACTTTTTTAAGATGCAACAACGCGACGGGAACGCCCCCCCGAAGAACGCTTATGTCACCGCGAACTACGTCCTCGACTTCGCTTAACCTTCCCTCGTACTTCAATCGGCCTCTATCTAGGCGCGCTCCGCTTGGCGCCGAAAGCTGGAATTGTTTAGGGTTAAGGCTTGTCCATAAAATCGTGTAAGTCATGCGGGTTAATGCGCGCACGGAAATGCTGGGCGCGGGGCTTGAAAAAGGCGTTCTTGGAACAGGCATTTAATCACTCGCAAAACGATTGTGCAATAGCTTTTGCAACCAACAAGTTTTAAAACCCTCGCTCGAATAAATGCAGTGCTAAATAAAAACTCTTTTTCGAGGGGTGTTTGAATTGAATAAACCGCAGGCACGTCCAACGCAACAATTGGAGAGAACGCTGGTCTTGATTAAACCCGAGGCGGTTAAAGCGAACCTGCAAAACGAAATCATCAAACGCTTTAAGAACGCCGGGCTCAAGAAAGTAGTCGAACAGCAACTGCGGCTTGGCGACGGTTTGCTTAAAGAACATTACGCGCACCACGTCAAAAAACCGTTTTTTCCAGGGTTAATCGCGTACATGAAGAGCGGTCCGGTCATTGCAATAGTTTTTGAAGGCGAAAACGCCGTCGAGAAAGTGCGCAAAGTGTGCGGCGCGACGGACCCGCTGAAGGCGGAGCCGGGAACGATAACAAAGGATCTCGGGACAAACGTTCAAGAAAACGTCGTCCACGCCTCCGACTCTCCAGAAAACGCGTTGAAGGAAATCGCACGCTTTTTTCCGCAAATCAAAACAGCTTTAATCAAGTAAGGTGTTTGTCAGCGAGTTGAAGCAAAAATGATTTTGTCGAAACGCGAGATTCTCGAGCGAATAAAGAACGACGGACTCGTTACCGGGCTCGTCGATGCGGCGCACCAAGTGCAGCCAGCCAGCGTTGACTTGACGGTCGAAAAAGTTTTCGCGCTCGAGAGCGAGGGCGCGCTCGACTTCGACAACTCCGAGCGAGTGATTCCCAAAGCCAGCGAGATTCCTTTCAACGATAAAGAATGGGTTTCGCTCGCGCCGGGCAACTACAAGATTCGCTTCAACGAAGCAGTGCGCCTGCCCGCAGGCATAGCGGCTTTGAGCGTTTCGCGCTCGAGCCTCGCTCGCTGCGGCTCGCTCGTTCACGTCGGCTGGTGGGACCCGGGTTACGAAGGAAGGGGGGAAGCGTGCCTCGTGGTGGGCGGCGCGGGACTCAAGCTGAAGAGGAACGCGAAAGTCGCGCAAATGATTTTCGTGAAAATGAGCGAGGACGCCCACGAGCTTTACGCTGGAATCCACCAAAAGGAAAACTTGAAGAAGTAGCCGCGATTTTGCGCGCTTGTGCGCGATTTTGCGCGGTTTTGCCGCGATATAATTTTTTGTTGCAACTCCTTTAAAATCCTGACTGCGTAGCAGTAGCAAGTGAAACGCTTTTAAACGCGTTTTGCGGAATAACTGGAAACAAAATGCAAACAAAAATTTTTCCAGGTTTTGCAAAACTTTTTCTCGTCGGGGTGGGAGCATGAAAAAAGCAAGGGAAAACATTAAAGATAGAATTGTGGGCAGAGCGCTTTATTTCGACGACGTCATGCTCGTGCCTCGCGCGTCGAGCGTCGTGCCGCGGGATGCGAATCTCCGCACGCAAATCGCGAAACGCTTGTCGCTCAACATTCCGTTCTTAAGCGCGGCAATGGACACGGTCACGGAAAGCGCGATGGCGATTGCGCTCGCGCAGGAAGGCGGACTCGGAGTCGTGCACCGCAACCTTTCCATCGAAGAACAGGCGCGCGAAGTCGCGCTCGTGAAAAACGCTGAAACTTACGTCATCACGAATCCCATAACGCTTTCGCCGGACGACCCCGTCAGCAAAGCGTTCGAACTCGCGAAAGCGCGCGGCGTAGCGGGATTCCCCGTAGTCGACGCAGGCAAGCTCGTAGGCATTCTCACGAAGCGCGACTGGCGGTTGTGCAAAGACTTGAAGACGCCCGTTCGCTCGCTCATGACGAAGCGCGTCGTCACCGCACCCGTCGGCGTCGGCGTAGAAGAAGCGAAGCGCTTGATGCACGAAAACCGTTTTGAAAAACTGCCGCTCGTGGACAAGAAAGGCAAGCTCGCGGGCTTAATCACTTTCCGCGACATTGAAAAGCGGCAAATGCACGTCAACGCCGCGAAAGACGCTGACGGACGCTTGCTCGTCGCAGCCGCAGTAGGCGTATTCGATTCAGAGAGGGCTAAAGCCTTGATGGACGCAGGCGTTGACGCGCTCGTGATTGACACCGCGCACGGGCACTCGCGCAACGTAATCGAAACCGTGCGCCGCTTCAAGAAAGAATTCGGCTCGCAAGCCACGATAATCGCGGGAAACGTCGCCACGCGAGAAGCGGTTGCCGACCTCGCCGCCGCAGGCGCGGATTGCGTGAAAGTCGGCATAGGGCCGGGAAGCATTTGCACTACGAACATCGTGAGCGGCGTCGGCTACCCACAGTTTTCCGCCGTCATGCAGTGCGCTGAAGAGGCGGAACGGCACGGAGTCGGAGTAATTGCTGACGGAGGCATTCGCTACTCGGGCGATGCCGCGAAAGCGCTCGCCGCGGGAGCGCGCGCAGTAATGCTCGGCTCGATTTTTGCGGGTACGGACGAGACGCCGACTCGCGTAGTCTTCGTCGCTGGACGCAAGTACAAGGCTTATCGTGGTATGGGCAGCGTGGGCGCAATGCTTCGCGGCTCGAAATCGCGTTACTTCCAGGAACACATCGCCGAGCGCGAGAAACTCGTTCCGGAAGGAGTCGAAGCGATGGTTCCTTACCGCGGTTCGGTGCGGGAAGTCGTTTACCAGCTCGTCGGCGGAATAAAATCGTCGATGGGTTACACGGGTTGCGCGAACCTAGACGAGTTCCGGAAACGCACGCGTTTCGTGGAAATCACGAGCGCAGGACTCGCGGCGGCGCATCCCCACGACGTTCTCGTAACAGACGAAGCGCCGAACTACCCGCTGAAGTAATCAGTCGGACGGTCTGACTTTTCCACTCAAAGCTAACGCTAATAATAATGTTCGTTCTCGGCGCCGAGCCTCTGGCTTGGACTCGAACTAGAATAAATAGTTTAGTGCACAATTCAGCAAAACCGCGCTAATTTTTAATGTCTTTAATGCATAGTTTAACTCATGCCTGAACCGCTTTTTTGGGAGAAACCGAACGCGTCGTCGTCTTTGCTTGGTGAGCTTCGCGCTGCGGGCGTAAAGCCTCGTTTGACGTTCGTTTTTCCGACTTCGGGAGCGCGGAAAGCAATGCGCGTACTGCAAAGCGATTCGCCTGAACCAAAAGCCGTGAAAGACTTGCTTGATTCTAAACGCGTTGTTGATGTTTTGGTTGGCTTGAACGCGCTCGACAGGTTGTCTCAAGAACAAAAAAACCGTGTTGCACCCGTTAAGCTTTTGCGTCGTTTGTCGAAGCGCGAAAACGTGTATGTGTGGCGTACTGCGGATGCGGAGTTGTATAAGCGTAAGCATCCGGAAACGACTGCTGAATACCTGGATGGTTTCTTGCGTGTTTTGTTTAATGACGAAAACAAGGTTGTGGGCGGGCAGGCAGTTGTGGAGTTGACTAAACGTTGGGGCAGACGGTGGTTGCTTGGCTCGCAAAAACCCGTGTTTGCAACTGATTTTAAAAAAGAATTAGTTGTCCGGCTCAAGCGGTTGGAAGAAGTTGCCGCGCAATTGAAAAAAGAGTTTGGCCGTAATTTCGTTGGAGTTACGGTTGTGGGCGGTACTGCAAAGGGTTACGCAACTCCAGAGAGCGACTTGGATTACGCGGTGATTGCTTCAAACCCAAAGGTTTTAGCTAGGTTTAGGGAGCTCGCTGAAGACTTGCGTTTGTGCGCGGAACACTACGTTAGTCCAGCGTCGCCGGAAAACAAGCGTTTCTTGTTTCACGGCTTGTTTTTCGGTGACCGAAAGTTGTTGGAACAACACCAAGCTGAAGTGGTTAACAATATTTCTGAAGAGAGTTGGAATTCAATTCGTGAAAAAATTGCCGATAAAGAGCTTGAACTTTCAAAAGCGTCGTCTCGTTTTGGCTTGTCCGACGCTGAAGCTGAAAGGCTTGCTTTAGCCGCTCGCTTGTTGAGAGTTCCGCCTGAATTGAGTGAAGTGAAAGATATTTTGCGCCGCAGGCTGAAACGCGCTGGGTGAAACGAGCCACGCGCAAAATTTCCGCGGAAACGCGACGTGTGTCTCAGTGCATCGCCGCTCAGGCAGAGCAGTGCGCGCCAAGCAGTAGTCGTCACAAGTAGTTGGCGAGCGAGAACTGTTTTTTCGATTCGTCTTCGAACATCTCGTCGATTTCCTTCTCGAGCAACATCAAACGCTGCTTCAAGTAGAGGGGCAAATTGTATTTCTCTACTAGGTCCATCGAGAGCTGGAGGTATTTCTCGATGCTGCCCTTGCTAATCGTGAGAAGCAGTTTGTCCCCGCAATTCGGGCGAGTGCATTTTCCCGAGAGCGGCGGGCGGCGGTACTTCGCGTTGCATTTGACGCAGCGAAAGCGCTGGCGCGAGAATTTGCGCAGATTTCCGTACAAGTCCGGGAAAAAGTGGTTTAGAACGAGGCGTTCCGTAGCGTTAGCCGCGTCAACAGCGCGAATGCGCGTCATCAACGCGAGTTCGTCCTCCACTTTCTGCCGCATGTTGCGAAACTGAACGTAACGCGAGCGCGTAGGCCCCTCGATTCGCGCTTCGTGCGTAAACCCGATTCCTTCGTACTGCGCTGGCGTGCCGAGACGATTTTCGATTAAATCGATGTCCTTCGCTACTTCTCCGGGGCTTGCAAAGCGTTGAGTCGCCTCGAAAAACTCGAGCGGATACGCTGTGCACGCTTCAAGGCGGTGAACTTCATTGTCGACTTCTTTCGGCTCGAGAAGCGTCGTCAAGACGAGGCACGTGTCCATTTGTCCGCCGCGCGTCGCCGGCAAGTAGTGCCGCGAAAAGTTGAGTGTCGCATCCATGAAAAGCATTATTCCTAATTCGTCTCCATCACAGTTTCTTCTCGCCGCGCAGTGAATGTAAGGATGCGCCTGCAAGCCCATCACGTCGTTGAAGCCTATTACGCGCACGACGATGCCCGCGCTCGTGTGAGGCGCGAGACAAATTCCGAGGCAACCGACGATGTCTTCGCGTTTTTGCGCTTTGTAGAAAGGCGGTAACCCGTAGAAGTAAACGAGTTCGTCGTCCACGAACGAAGCGATTCGCAGGAAGTAATCGCCCGCATTCTTCGAGAGAACCACGTCTTGCGGCAGGAGTTCGATTGTTTGCTCGTCGCTTTCCAACGGCTTGCCGTAACAATCCTTGTCGTAACCGAGCGTTTTTACTCTATCTATCGACAACCCGATTTCGGCGGGAACGAAATGCGTGAGGGGAATTTCCGTCGCGTCGACTCGAATCGTTCCGTCCCGGAAAACGCTGAGCTCGTGCTTCGCGCGCAGAATTCCTTTCTCAAGCGGCTCCGCAGTCTTGTCGAGCGAAATCAAGCCGATAACGCCTTTGAGTTGGTGCGGCTTCCACTGCGCGCGGCGCTCCGCCTCCTCGAAATCCTTGACGACGTTCACGCCGCTTTTCTCGAACGCCTCCACTCTTCCGCCGCAAGCGCAACGCCCTTCCTTCGCTTCCTTGCTGTCGACAGCGAAATTTCTCCCGCACGAGCCGCAAGCGCGCGCTTCAACCGTAGCGCCTCCGCACTCGCACCTCGCTCCGTGCGCGCGTTTCCCGCACTCCGTGCAAGCGCGAACCGCTCTTTCAACGTCTATAAGCGTCTTGCCGTCGCGCTTGAGATCGCTGACGGCGCGCGCGATGTCGCGAGTTTTTCCTCCGTGCTGGCCGATGGGATAAAGAACGTTAACGGGCGGCTTCATCATGCGTTGTTTGCTCTTCTCGGGTCTGCCCATACTGGTGCCGACGTACAACGGGGCTTTGGAACGCACTTCGAACGGCGCGAGCAACTGCACGAGCTCGAGCGCGCAGCGTTCGCCGGTTTTATCGCTTTTTTCGCTTTCGCCTACTCCGCCCTCGTTTTTCGCGCGGAATTCCGCTAGCGCCGAATCGAATTTCGCGCGGCTCGGCCGCTTGCCGTCGATTAACGCGAGAGAATCGAATAATGCGAGCGCCCAATCGCGTTCGATGACGACGACTGCCTCGCCGCCTTCTCCGCTCGCGCCGCCTTCAGCGCCTTCACCGCCTTCGCTTGCTTCCACGCGGTGGGGAACGCATAGGATTTCGAGCGAGCGCTTCGCGGCTTTAGCTTCAGGCGATTCGACGTTTAGCGACGTTAGGGGCACGCGGGCTTTCTTGAAGTCGAACCACTCGTACTCGAGCTTGGCTTCGCAAAGCCAGCGCGCGAGCGAATCGAGTTCCTCGACGTTCAAGTCGTGCCAGTGAAACGTGAAACGCGGCGCCAACGCAAACCCCTTGTCTGCGAGTTCGCGCGCTGCGGCGTAAGAAATCGAGCGAAGCTCGTTGCGCGTCTTGCGCACGCCTTTCGCTGCGAGTTCTGCTGCAAACCATTCCTCGCACCACGCGCTCGGCACCAGCGGGTGGTTGGTTTGAATGAAGTCGCCGACTGCGACGAGGAGATCTCCCAAGAAAAGAATTTCTTTCACGCTAGAACGGATTTTGAGAGCATCGTCAACGCTTTCCACGCGGCGCACCTCGCCATCGTTGAGAAGAACGACGGGCCCGTCTATGTCGGCGCAAGGCGTTATCACGCACGCTTTCCCCGGGCGTTCCGTCTTCAGCTGCGTGCCGAACGCAGGAAAATCGTCGAGCAGCGTCATCGCCGCAGGATGCGCGGCTTTCGCTTGAATTCCCGTGAACCGCGTGCGGCCGTAACGCAAGCGGAACCCGCCAGGGCGCATGGGATAAGAAAAAACGGGGCGTCCCCCCACGAGTTCGTCGATGTATTTATCGACCGGCTTGAGTTCCGTTTTCGCCTCGCTCTTCTTCGCGACTTTAATGAGTTTTTCAAGCCAATTCCAGTCTAGCTTCGCGCGCTTGGTTATCTGCAGTATTTTCGCTGCCTTCAAGCAAACGCCTTCGCCCATGACGAGGCACACGCCGCCGCGCACGCGGTTCGTTTCAACGCTCGGAAGATTGCGTTTTACGGCGATCTCGTAAGCCTCCGTAGGCTCTCCGTCGATGCACACTGGGCAGTTCGCCACGACGTGGCGAATCTCTTCTTCAGTCGGCACGTACTGTCCCGCGCGAGTGCGCATCGCGTAAAGATTGACTTCCTCTATGAACCGTTCCGTCTCGTCGCCGGTAGGACGATAGTTTTCGATGCCGACGAGCTTGCGGCAGTAATCGCCCAAGACGAGCGTCATCGCCTGCCCCGTACCGCCGGCGCCGCGAATGGGTCCCGCGAAGTAAATCGCGAGGTACTTCGAACCGTCAGGGTTCTTGCGAATGCGCGCTTTGGAAATGCCTTCAATGGGCGCGCTCACGACGCCTTCCGTATAAAGCGCTAGTCCCGTTCGAATCGCTTGCTCGACGAGTTCTTCCTGAGTAGGTTCAATACCGTTCGGCACGCCTGCAGCGCCCGCAACGCCTGCAGCGCCCGCAACGCCTGCAGCACCAGCAGCGGCTGGAGCGGCGGTCACGACGGGCGCGGCAACGTCAACGAATTTTTTCTCGATTATTTCGCGCGCGATCTCGAAAACGACTTCCTCGCGTTTTTTTTCGTGCAATAGCTCGCGAATGCGTTCCGCGACGCCGCGCGGGCCAACTAGTCCTTCCACTCGCGCTGCGACGTCGCTCGCGAGGAAAATCTCCACTTCGCTCGTCGGATCCAATCCTTTCGCGCGCGCTTCTCGCGCGACGCCGTAAGCGGCGTTAGTCGCCCCGCTGATTTCATCGAAATAATTTTGAATCCGCTCGCTGCAAACAGGCATTCGAACCATCACGATTATTTTATTTTTTCATTCGCTTTCAATTTTCGCTTGCTTGTTTTTTCGCTTGCTTGTTTTTACTGGATTTATTGGACGATTTACTGGACGACTTCCACGATTTCCGCTTCCTTTTCCTTCGCGAAACTCAGTATCGAAAGCTTGCCGCTGCGCAGGTTGTATATCGGCACGAGGCAAGGCGTCGGCGCGTGCCCCAGCTTCGTTTGGTAATCCGTCGTGTCCTGCCAAGTGCCCGCGTTGATTATCATCGTTCCGTGGTAGTCGGCGCAACTCATCTTGTGAGACTCGCCTAAATGAAAAAAGTCGGGAACCTCGTCCACGACGAGTCCGTCGCTCGCGCCGACAACGCGCGGTTCGTCCCCGTAAATCGGGCTGAGCAAGCGCGAGCGAAGCATTTCCTTCGCCGCGTTCTCGGGATTCTTGTCCGCGCTTCCGAGGCCAGGAATCGAAGCGAATATTCCGTGCATCGACGCGCCGTGGTATATCAGCAAACGGAATCCGTGCACGTTGACGAGAGCGGGATTCGAGACGAGGTGAACGTTGCCGCGTTCCGCCAAATCCTTGATGAACTCGCGCGGAAGCGGGGGCTGCGGCTCGGCCGCGTGAACCGCGTCGTGATTTCCCGGCGCGATGATTATCTCAATCCAAGAAGGAATTTTCTTCATGTATTCAGCAAAAATCTCGTACTGCATGAAAATATCTTTCGTCACGAGTTGCTTTTCGTGTTTCGGGTAAAC
>JAZDKN010000097.1:0-8442 GCA_043803065.1 Microcaldota archaeon | reverse complement strand
TTTAAAATAGCTTTATCAAAGGGTTTACTTAAAGCAGGCAAGCCAATAGAATCCAAGCTTCCCCTGGCAGATAAAATATTTAAGGTAGTCGTCGGAGGCGCGGACGTTGTTGATAATTTGGACGCGTGGCAAAAGGAATTAAAAGCATTATCTGAGAAGAAGGCTAACTTCAAGAACATGATGCGAAGCGGCGAGATCAACGGATATCTAAAGGTAATTGAAAATATACGCGCCCACCACCAGAGCAAGCTAACGCAATTGAATAGACGCTTTCCGCAAGTAACGTAGACCCAAAAAGCTTCAAGAAGAAAATACTTGGCGGCGACATTCCTTTGAGAAAAGAACAAATAAAACCAATTAATGAGTTCATAGACGCGGGTTATGGCATTTTTATTTTCAGGCAAATACTCAATTTAGTGTAAAGGTGGTGTAAATGGTGGCAGACAAAGCGAATCCAACTGCGTTCTTGAAAGCGGAAGTCGACGATTTGAAAGCGAAGCACCTCAACTGGGAACTGCACTCCCTCGACGGCGCGAGCACACCGCACTGCGTAGTAGACGGCAAAAACGTCCTCATGCTGTGCTCGAACAACTACTTGAATTTAAGCAACCACCCGCGCCTCAAGCGCGCGGCAATTGCCGCCGTGCGGCAGTACGGCGCCGGCAGCGGGAGCGTGCGCGCAATCGCGGGAAACATGAAGATTCACGTCGAACTCGAGAAACGCATTGCTTCGTTCAAGGAAGCCGAAGCCGCGTTGTGCTACCAAACGGGTTTCGCAGCTAACGCGGGACTAATTCCGCAACTCGTCGGAGAAGGCGATTTAATCATAAGCGACCAACTCAACCACGGCAGCATCATCGACGGAGTGCGCTTAACTAAAGCCGAACGCGCCGTCTACAAGCACTGCGACGCGGCCGATTTAAAGCGCGTGCTCGAGGAAACCGACGCCAAAAACTATCGGCGCATCCTCGTTGTCACGGACGGCGTTTTCTCTATGGACGGCGATATTGCGCCAATGCCTGAAATCGTCAAGCTCGCGCAAGAGTTCGGCGCGATGACTTACGTCGATGACGCGCACGGGGACGGCGTTCTCGGCGACAAAGGCAAAGGCATCGTTCACCACTTCAGCTTGCAAGGGAAAGTCACCGTCGAAATGGGCACGTTTTCGAAAGCGTTTGGCGTAGTCGGCGGAATGATTGCGGGAAGCGCGCCGTTGTGCGAGTTCGCCTTCAACAAGTCGCGGACGTGGCTCTTGAGCGGCTCTCACCCGCCCGCGGTGGCGGGCGCTTGCATCGAATCCCTCAACGTGTGCGACGAAGAACCGAGGCACTGGAAGAAACTGTGGAGCAACACGAAGTACTTCAAACGCAGAATGCGCAAACTCGGCTTTGATATCGGAAAAAGCGAGACGCCGATTACGCCGGTAATGTGCGGCGAAAGCGAGAAAGCGGTTGCGCTTAGCCACAAACTGTTCGAGCAAGGCGTTTTCGCGCTGCCGATAGTTTTCCCGATGGTGGCGCGCGACGCGGCGCGCATTCGCGTGATGATGAACGCGGGACTAAAGCGCGAGGATCTCGATTTCGCGCTCGGGAAATTCGAGTCAATCGGCAAGGAACTCAAGATAATATCTTAAAACCAAGCCTCGAAAAACGCCTTAAACCAAACCTCTAAAACGGCGTCGAAAAACGCCTTTTTTTAGAGGAGTTTTCCCGGGTTTTTAGAGGGGTTTTTATATCCGCCGAGCGTAAGCGCTCTCATGAAACTCGGTTTTCTCGACGTGGCTAGCAACAAGTTCAACGGTTACGAGGCGGCGGCGCGCGAGTGCGAACAACAAGCGAACGTTGCAATCGCGAGAATGACTGCGAGCGAGCACCTCAAGATTCCGGTTTGCGCGAAAAAACTTTTCACGGAACACGGAGTGGACGTCGTCCTCGCTTTCGTTCAAGCGAACCTGGACGAGGACAAGGACATTCTCATGCTCGTTCAGGAAAAGACTATCGACGTGGAAGTCGAGTGCACGAAATTCGTTTTCTTCTGCGTCGTACTCGACGAGGAATGGAAGAGCGCTGAACAGCTGCGCGCGGTAGCCGAGCAAAAGCTTGCGGCAGCGATTCTCGAAATCGTTTCAACCATGCGCGAACACGAGTCGAGCGCGGCGCAAAGCGCGCAATCGTCCGAGTTTTCGAGCGCGCTAGGAATGTTCGCTTCCAACGATTACGTTCAATCACAGCAACAGCAAGCGCCTTCGCAAGGCGCTTACCAAGACGCTTATTATCCCAGCCGGCAGCCGAGCGAGCAAAAGCCTGACGAGCACGGGTTGTTCGAAGTCGAAAGCGAAGAAGAAAGCGAAGAACTCCAGAAACCCTTGTTTTGAAGCGCGCGGTTTGCGTCCCGCCAAACCTTTTATTAAACTCTCTTTCGATAACTATCCCTGACTGTTTTTTTCGAGAAGGTGGTGGCTGATATGATAAAAAGCAAGGCGCGGCGCAGGCGAATCGAACTCGCTTACAAAAAGCGCAAAGCCAAGGCGAAGCTGCACTCGCGCAAGACGCGGCGCAAGAAAATCTGGGTTCCCGCGCGCAAACGTTAAAAACTGTGATATAAAAACCGTGACGGATGGTGGTTTGTTGGCTAAGCCAAGCGCGGAAATCGGTGTTTTCGGAGGAAGCGGTTTCTACTCGTTCACCGACAAGGCGCAAACGATTGAAGTCGACACTCCTTTCGGCAAACCCGCGGCGCCGATTACGCTCGCGGACATCGCTGGACGCAGCGTGGCGTTTCTCCCGCGACACGGCCTAGCGCACGAATTCCCGCCGCACAAGATTCCTTACCGCGCTAACGCTTGGGCGCTGCGCTCGCTCGGCGTCAAGCGCGTTTTCGGTCCTTGCGCAGTCGGCTCCTTGCGCGGAGAAGTCGTTCCCGGGGATTTCGTCGTGTGCGACCAAATAGCGGATTTCACGAAAGGCGGCCGCGATTCGTCGTTTTTCGACGGCGACTCGCGCGGTTTGGGGTTGCCTAAAAGCGATCACTTGACTTTCGCGGATCCTTACTGCCAAGAAATGCGGCGCGCGGCGGTCGCGGCGTGCAAGAAAAACGGCGTTAAAGTCGAAGACGGGGGAACGATCGTCGTAATCGAGGGCCCGCGCTTTTCTACTCGCGCGGAAAGCGAATTCTTTCAAAGCCGCAACTGGAGCGTCATCAACATGACGCAAATGCCTGAAGTCGCGCTCTGTCGCGAGCTCGGAATGTGCTACGCGAACATTTCGCTCGTTACTGATTACGACGTGGGCGTCACCGGCGGCAAGCCTGTCACTCACGAGGACGTGCTGCGCGTTTTCAAGGCGAACAACGAGCGGCTGAAGAACGTGCTTTTCGACGCGATTGCGGCGCTTCCGCAAAGCCGCAAGTGCGGTTGCGAAGCCGCGGCGCCGAAGCTGAAAATCTTATTTGCAAGCGGTTCTCAATGAAGCGCTTTGACTTGAGGAAGGTTTACGAGACGCTTTACTCGGCGTTCGGCCCGCAAGGCTGGTGGCCGGTTACGTGCGCGAGCGCGGCCAAGCGCGATTCCGACGAGGCGAGATTCGAAATCATGATCGGCGCGGTGCTGACGCAGAACACGGCGTGGACGAACGTCGAGCGCGCGATCGACTGCTTGCGCAAAGAAAAGCTGCTTTCGGTGCGCGCGCTGTCGCGCGCGCCGCTCGCGAAAATCAAGGCGTGCGTGCGCAGCGCGGGTTACTACAACCAGAAAGCGCGTTACGTCAAAGCGCTCGCGCGTTACTTGGAGAAGAACTATGACGGGGACTTGGAAAAATTTTTTTCCCAGCCGCCTGGCTCGCTTAGGCGCGAACTGCTTTCGCTGCGAGGCGTCGGTCCCGAAACAGCTGACTCGATTCTGCTTTACGCCGGCGGAAAACGCTTTTTCGTCGTCGACGCTTACACGCGACGCGTGTTCGCTCGCTACGGAATTCTAAATGGCGGCGAGGACTACGATACGGTTCGCGCGCTGTTCGAAGCGAATCTTGCGCGAGACGAAAAGATTTACGGCGAATTCCACGCGCTCCTCGTCGAGCTCGCGAAGCGCTGTTGCTTCAAGCGAGAGCCGAATTGCGCCGCGTGTCCGCTGGCTGCGAAATGCGAGAGCGCACGAGCCATTACAAACTTCAAAATTCAACCGTAGAGCGCTTGAATTCCCGCTATGTCACCGGCTTCGAGACTCCGCTTCTTGGTTTCGCCGAAACTAGCGTACCCGTACATCGTTTGCTCGGAACACCTGCCTTCGTACAAGTCGCTTAAACCCAGCGCGTGCCCGATTTCGTGCGTTGCAATGTTCTCGAAATCCATTTTGCTTGGTTCGCCGCTCGCAGACCAGTCGAAATCAACTTCGTCGAACACCATGTCCCACTCGATCAAACGCCTTTGGTTCACTGGCCCTCCGAAGACGCCCCAAACAACCGTGATAGCAATCGCTCCGTTTTGAGCGACGTCCCCGAAATACGCTTCGTTCCTGTCGTCCGGCGCTTCGAAATCTGCTGCCAGCGTTTCTCCAGTAGCGCTGCCTAACCCCAAAACGTTGGTTCCAGCAACGTACTCCCACTTCAATATGCTTTCCTCGAAGTTTTCAGTCACGAAAATCTCGTTCAAGCCACGCGCATTCAAGGGATTAATCACGTACGGTTCAATAGTCTTCCACTTCGCGCCCTTAGCCAAAAACGCGTAACACGCGCTGGCGCCGCGTCGTCCCCCGCCGTTGCCTCCTTTAGCGGAATTCTCGCGGTAGTGAACGAAAGCGAATCCTTCCACGAATTCGCCGCCGCTAATTTTGTGTCCCAAGTAGTAAACTCCCGGCGCGACTTCCACCGCTCCGATTGGAATAATCGTTTTGCGGGTTTGAGGCGACTCTGGTTTGACCGCGAAAGCAACGCTTGATGCTAAAACTAAAACCAAAAACATTACTAAAGCTAAAAACTTTTTCACTTGCAACCACCCCGTTATTGTCAACGAATTCCAGGTTTAATACGTTTTCCTTTCTACCTTTAAGGAACTCGTTACCGAGCGCGCTTGGAGTGCGCGTTGCGCGGAACGCCAAACGCCAAACGCCAAAAAAGCCAAAACTAACGTTTAAATAGGCGCACGCGAAAAAGTTTTGCGGGAGATTGAATTGAGGTTTGATGCGCTCCAGTGGCGATAGCACGCGTCTCGCGTGCCCCAGCACTGGCTCTACCTCTCGCGTTCCCCGCGCCTGATTTTCGTTCTTTTTTCTTCCTACTTTTAGCTCTAGCTTCTGCTTCGTTTGCTTTTACTTCTTCTCCCGCGTTTTCCAGGTCTGCGCGACTCGCGCGGACCGAGTGGCTCTGGCGCTGACGCGCCCGCCTGACGCAAAAAAAAATTTATGCCGAGCCTTGCGGCCGGCCGCCATTCCGTTCATTTTTTTGCGAATAATTTGCGAATAAGAAAAAAATCGATTTAGAGGTGTTTTGTAGTGAAAAAAGAAAAAGAGGAAAAAGAGAAAAACGAAAGCGCGAAGAACAACGCGAGTAATAGCGTGAAAGTGCTGTTGACGGAGGAAGAAATGCCGCGCGAGTACTACAACATTCTGCCGGACTTGCCGCGGCCGCTCGATCCGCCCCTGCATCCCGGAACGCGCAAGCCAGCGAGCGCAAGCGACTTCAAAGCAATTTTCTGCGACGAAATCGTGCGGCAGGAAATGCTGGACGCGCCCACGCTGCGAATCCCGGACGAAGTGCGGACCGCGCTTTTCCGCATGGGCAGGCCCACGCCGCTAGTGCGCGCGCGGAGGCTCGAAACCGCGTTGAACACGCCAGCGCGCATTTTTTTCAAGAACGAGTCGCTGAACCCGTGCGGCTCGCACAAGCCGAACACAGCGATAGCGCAAGCGTATTACAACGCGCGCGCGGGCGTAGAAGAACTCGTTACGGAGACGGGCGCGGGACAGTGGGGCACAGCGCTCGCTTACGCGTGCATGCTCTTCGGTTTGAAATGCCGCGTTTTCATGGTTCGCGTTTCGTTCAAGCAAAAGCCTTACCGCCGCATCGTCATGAACGCTTACGGCGCGAGTGTCAGCGCGAGCCCGTCGCGAGAAACAAAGTTCGGGCGAAGCGTGTTGCAGCAGAATCCCGCGCACCCAGGCAGTCTAGGAGTCGCGATAAGCGAAGCGATTGAGACTGTCGTCGCGCGAGGCGACGGCAAAGCGAAGTACGCGCTCGGCAGCGTGCTCAACCACGTCATGCTGCATCAAACTGTGATCGGACTCGAAGCGAAAGCTCAACTCGCGAAAATCGACGCGCAGCCGGACGCACTAATCGCGTGCGTGGGAGGCGGCTCGAACTTTGGCGGCTTCGTTTTTCCGTTCGTGCGCGACAAACTGCGCGGCAAGCTCGACGCGGAACTCGTTGCAGTCGAACCCAAAAGCTGTCCAAGCACGACTGAAGGGCGTTTCGAGTACGATTTCGGCGACACCGCAGGCATGACGCCGCTCCTGAAAATGTACACGCTCGGACACGACTTCGTCCCGAGCCCAATCCACGCAGGCGGCTTGCGCTACCACGGCATGGCTCCGACGGTTTCGCTGCTCGTGAAAGAGCGCGTGGTTCGGCCGCGGGCTTACGCGCAGGACGAGACGTTCGAAGCGGGCGCGTTGTTCGCGCGCACTGAAGGCATCATTCCCGCGCCGGAATCAAGCCACGCAATAAAAGCAGCAATCGATTTGGCTCGCGAATGCAAGAAGACGAATGAAGCGAAAACAATCGTCTTCAACTTGAGCGGCCACGGCTTGCTTGACCTCGCCGGGTACCAGGATTTTTTCGAAGGAAAACTCGGCGGCGCGAACGCAAGTAGCGCGGGCGCAAGCAGCGCGAGCGCAAGCGCAAGCGGAAAAGCAGTTGGAACAACTGGAGGCGACGGCATAAAATGACTGCGGGAGCTTTCGAAAAGCATTTCGTGCGCGTCGAAGCGCTGCGCTCGCACGAGAAAACGAGCGCGGCGCGCTTGCGCGCAGTCAAGCGCAGCGTCAAGCGCTTCGGCGTCGTCTCGCGGCCGATAATCGTCGACGCGCGTTTCTTCGTCGTCCTAGACGGACACCACCGCTTGGCCGCGTTGCGCGAGCTCGGCTGCCGCTTCGCGCCCGTGCAATTCGTGGATTACGCGAGCGCTGCGGTACGCGTGCGGTCGCGGCGCCGCGGCGTGCGAGTGAGCAAGCGGGTGGTGATGCGCCGCGCGCTTGCGGGACGCGAGTTTGCGTGCAAGACTACGCGACACGAGCACCCGTTGAAGAAAACGCCGCGCTCGGCTGCGTTGCGGGCGTTGCTGGCGTTGCCGACGCCGCTGAAAGACTTAAAATAGCCTAGCAAGTAATTGTTGGAGCGTGATGAAAAAATGACGATCAAGAAAGAAATCGATCCGTGGGGAACAGCGCTCGTGCGCGACTACGACGACTTGTTCCAAAACTTCGGTTTGCAGCGCATCAGCGACTCGCTTCGAGCCAAACTCAGCGACAGCAAGAATTTCAGGCGCGGCATCGTCTTCGCGCACCGCGACTTCGACAAGTTCGTCGCTTCAGCTGAAAAAGGCGAGCGCACAACGGTAATGAGCGGAATCAAACCGTCAAGCGAATTTCACTTGGGCAGCAAGCTCACCGCCGAAGAAATCATTTTCCTGCAACGCAAATTCGGTTCGCGAGTGCACTACTGCGTGGCGGATTACGAAGCGTACGCCGACAACGGCTTGTCGTACGAAGAAAGCGCCTCGCTCGCAGTAGACAACGTTGCCGACCTCCTCGCGCTAGGGCTCGACGAACGAAACGCGCTGATTTACAAACAGTCGCGCTCGCTGCCCGTGCTTAACCTCGCGCTGCAGGCTTCGCGAAAGACTACGCCCGCTACGCTGGAAGCGCTTTACGGGCACCAGAATCTCGCGCTTTACCTCGCCGTGCTCGTGCAAGCTGGCGACATTCTGCACCCGCAGCTAGCGGAGTTCGGCGGGCGCAAGCACGTGTGCGTTCCAGTTGGCGTCGACCAGGACCCGCACATTCGCTTCGCGCGCGATTTGGCTGCGAAGTTCGGCTTCGTTCCTCCGAGCGCGACTTTCCACCGCTTGTTCCGCTCGCTCGGCGGCGAAAGCAAAATGAGCAAGCGAGACGCTTCCGGCGTCATCACGCTCAGCGATTCTGCCGAGCAAATCAAGCGCAAGTTGGCAAACGCTTTCACTGGCGGCCGCGCGACCGTCGCTGAACAACGCAAGCTCGGCGCGGAGTACGCGAAGTGCGTCGTGGCGGAACTCGACTATTTTCATTTCGAGGAGAACGACGACGAAGTGCTCGAGCGAAAGCGCAAGTGCTTGAGCGGCGAGCTTTTGTGCGGCGAGTGCAAGAAGCAAATCGCGGAAAAAATCAACGCGTTCCTGCGCAGCCACCAGGAAAAGAAG
>JAZDKN010000096.1:0-4538 GCA_043803065.1 Microcaldota archaeon | reverse complement strand
GGAAATCCGAGGCACGTTTGGCGCAATGCGGCTGGCAACCTGGCTATGGCCTTAAGCAATTTTTAATATCTTGCTATGCGCCCAAACAGTGTAATTAAGCGCGTTCAGTCTTCCAACCGCTTCATTAAAATTCCTGTCAGTACTTTATTTACCGCGTTCAAAAATTTTTCTAGGTTTGCAACACCAACTTTTTTAGTGATTCTAGGCACTAAAACCGTTGAAACTCTTTGTTTATTTTTAGAAAGCCAAATGGTTCTAACCAAATTTTCAACCAACCGTCTTCCTCCAGGTGCGTTAATCGCCTTGTTGAGTTGGTGCTGCAAAATTATTTCAGTAGCAATATCAACGTGTTTGGGCAGCATGGGTGTGTCTGGAACATTTTCTTTCAACCAGGACGAAATAAAACGCATGTCTTCGCTGGTTAATTTAACCGGTTTGTCGAGCAATTGTTTGCGCAAAGCAATTGTTTTGCCTGCCTTGAGTTCTTCGACGACGTTGCGACGGGCAACTAGTTCAGGCCAAAGTTTTCGCATTTTTTATCCCTGAAATTGTTCTGGCGAGGCAGGTATTTAAAGCATTTTCGACATAAAAATAGTGGTAATTCAACTCCTGTTTAGCCTTTATTTTACGAGCGAAAAAAGCGAGTTAAAACAACGCAGTTCAACGCAGTCTAGTGGCAAAAAAGCGTTAAAAAAAGCGTAAACCGTGGTAAAAAATGCGCGTTCTAGTCGTGCCCGAAAAGCGGGCGGCGGAGTTCAAGAAGAAGGACGGCGCGTTGTTGCGCGAAATCGAGGAGCGCTGCGGCGTCAAGCTCAGCTTCGGCACTGAAGCGGAACTAAGAATCGACGCGGCGGACGACGACGAAGCGCAGAGAGGAAGCGAGTGGGTTGCCGAGCAAGTGTGTCACGCGATTTCGCTGGGTTTCGAGCCGCGTCGCGCGTTCAAGCTGTTGAGCGACGATTATTATCTCGAGGAAATCAATTTGCGCGAGGCGCTTCACGGTTCCCCGAAGGCGTTGCACCGCTACAAGGCGCGCATCATAGGCGAGCAAGGCAAAATCAAGCGCAACATCGAGGAATTCAGCGGAGCGGTCGTGGCGGTCGGCGACGAGAAAGTCGCGTTTTTGGGGGCGTTCGAGGAAATCAAGTTGGCGAAGGAAGCGGTTTTCAAGATTTTGGAGGGGAAAGAGATTTCGACGGTTTACTCTTTCCTGGAAAAGCACGCGAAGAAAACTTTGTAAGAAAACCGGAAGCGAGGCGGGGAAAAGAATAAATGCTCGTGTTGCTTGAACAAGAACTCTTCAACCCTTCCGCAAGCAATGGCCGGCAATGACGCGCAATAATTCAAAGTGGTTTTTCATGGCTGCTGACGCTAAATCAAAGATTCCAGTCAAGGAAGAAAAGGAGAAAGAAAAGGAAACCGAAAAGGAATTGAAGGAAGCGAGAGAAGCAAAGGAAGCCAAGCCGGCAGCTGCGGCGAAAACCGAATCCAAACCCGAAGAGCGGGCGCTCACCGCCTCCGAAATCGAGAAGACGTTCAAGGAATACTCGATCGCGGAATTCTTCAAAAAGAATAGGCAAATGCTCGGCTACACCGGCAAAATCCGTTCGCTAACGACGATAGTTCACGAAGCGGTGACGAACGGGCTCGACGCTTGCGAAGACGCACGAATTCTTCCTGAAATCACGGTGGAGATTAAAAAGTTTGACAACGGGCATTTTTGCGTAGTCGCTCAAGACAACGGCACGGGAATCCCGAAAAGCAAAGTCGGGCAAGCGTTCGGACAGCTCTTGAGCGGCACGAAATTCAGCCAGCGAATGCAGAAACGCGGGCAGCAAGGAATCGGCGTTTGCATGCGTTCAGACACGCTGGTGCCTTTGGCTGACGGGCGAGTTTTACCGATAAAGCAAATTGTTGAAGAGAACATGGTTGGTGAAGGCGTTTTCGCGTTAGACGTCAACCGTCTGAAGATCACTCAAACGAAAATCAAGGCTTGCATGAAGCTCGAACGCGACAGCTTCATCGAGGTAAGCACCAGCAAAGGACGAACAATATTTTTAACTCACGAAAACCCGGTGTTGACTGTTGAGAATGGGTTGCCTGCGTGGACTGCTGCGAGTTCGCTTAAGCCAGGACAAAAAATCGCTGCGCCAGCCATCCTGCAAAAAACCGCGGACGCGAGCGGCAGCGATGGCCGAAAAAGCGTCTTGGAACTCCTCGACGATCACTCGCTCCAAGTAGACGAACCGGTTTTAGTCAAGCAAGTCCACGCTTTGCTCAAGCAAAAAATAGGTGGCTTCAACCGCGTTGCTCGCGCGACCGGAATCAGCAAGGACGTTCTCAGAAACTGGTTTTCGCGGAAAATGCGTGGTGGCAACGCCAACCCGCGAGGCAGGCCTAGCATCAGGCACTTGTTGTTGCTCGCCGAGTACGCTGGCTTGAGCGAGAAAACCGTTTTAGATAACGTTCACAGGGTTGGAAGACGCGGCACCTTCGTCAAAATTCCAGAGCGAATAACGCCCGACTTGTGTTGGCTGGCTGGAATAATCGCTGGAGACGGGCACATTACGTCGGAAAAAGACGACCACTGGGGAGCGGCAATAACCCTGGCAAATCAAGACAAGCAACTCATCGACGTTTTTTGCGATAAAATGCATGAAACTTTTGGAGTTAATTACCGCGTTCTCTACAACGACGAAAAACGCTACTATACGGCGGTTACTTCCTCGACGCTGGCCGCCAAAGTTTTCAAGCTGCTCGGTGTGCCGCGCGGCAGGAAATTCGATTCATTCGACTTGCCGCCGTTGCTGCTCTCTCTCGATGACCAGAACTTGTCGGCGTATTTGCGTGGGTTGTTCGACGCGGAAGGAAGCATCGCGAAAAGAAACAGGGCAGTCACGCTAATGATTGCGAACAAAAACGCTTTGGAAAAAATTTTTTACGCCTTGCTGCGCTTCGGAATTTTTGCAAGCACAAACAAGGCGGGAAAACACCGCAGAATAATGATTTGCGGGCGAAGGAACTTAGAACTTTTTGTTGACGCGATTGGGTTCACGAACGCGGCTAAAAACCAATTGATAAAACAAATAATTAACAGGATTACTGCAAGCCGCGCGCCAAGCAAGACTTTAGAGTTGCAAGCGCAAACGCGCGAGATTATTAAAAACAAACCAGAGTTCCGCTCCATGCCGAACTCGGTTAAAGCAGCGGTTAAACGCGGCGCGTTCACGCCTAACACGCTTCAGAAATTGATTAACTCGCTCGCCGCGCGTTCAAACAGAGAGTGTAACGCTCGAACGGCGGAATCGGAGGACGGCACGGTGATGCTGCAAAAAACGTTGAGTTTGTTGACTGGCGACGTTAATTGGCTTACTGTGACTAGCGTGCGGGAAGCGCCGAACGACGAAGAGTTTGTTTACGCCTTGGAAGTGGAAGGATTTCATAACTTCGTTGCAGGCGGACTAATCGTCCACAACAGTTACGCCGTATTGTTTTCTCAGATTACGACGGGCAAACCCGCGCACATCAAAACGAGCACTGGCGACTACAAGGTTTTCGAAGCGGACGTCAGCATCGACGTAAAGAAAAACACGCCGCTCGTATTGAATTTCAAAGAGTATTCGGGAAAGTTCCAAGGCACGCGTTTTGAAGCCGAGTTCGCTGAAGTCGATTACAACAAGAGCGAGTACAGCGTCGCGGAATATCTGCGCAGGACGGCAATCGCGAATCCTCACGCGCAAATCACTTTCATCTCGCCTGAAAACGAAGTCACGGTTTTCCCGCGGAGTTCGACGGCGATTCCGAAGAAGCCGAAGCCTGTTCTCCCGCACCCGCTTGGCTTGACTACGAGCGACATCATGGACATGGCGAGCGTGTCGAAGGCGCGCAAGATATCGTCGTTTTTCACTACGGAGTTCGCTCGCTTCAGCAGCGACAAGATGGATGAAATCGTAAAAATGCTTCCCAACGTTGATTTCGATCGCGCGCCCAAGAATATTCAGTGGCAGGAAGCTGAAGCGGTAGTGAAGTGCATTGCTCAACTCAAGTGGATTGCTGCTGATGCGAGCGTGCTGCAACCAATAGGTGAAACGAACGTCGCGAAATCGCTCAAGAATTTGTTGAAGCCCGAGCAGCTCGCGGTAATCGAGCGCAAGCCGAAAGTGTTTCGCGGGGGAATTCCGTTCAGCGTGGAAGCGGCTATAGCTTACGGCGGCAACTCCGGCGCAAGCGGGGACGGCAAGAAAGGGGAAATTCTTCGCTTCGCCAACCGCGCTCCCTTGCTCTTCGACTCGGGCAACTGCGCGATTTCTGAAGCAGTTAAAACGATTGATTGGAGCAGGTACGACTTGAAGGATTGGGAGAACATGCCCATCAGCATTTTCGTTCACTTCGTGAGCGTTTACGTTCCGTATACTGGCGCGGGAAAACTCGCCGTCTCTGCGGAGGAAGAAATCGTTCAAGAGATTCGCTTCGCGCTCATGGATTGCGCGCGGCAAATCGGAATTTACCTGCACGGGTTGGCTCACGCGGAAGAGCAG
>JAZDKN010000095.1:0-7280 GCA_043803065.1 Microcaldota archaeon | reverse complement strand
CGTAGTAGTCGACGCCGACCTCGATATGGCGGCGATATCAATAATGCTTGGAGTCGAACTCAACCCGATTACGCTTCAAAACGTTTTGGCTGGCGAGAATTCGGTTACGGACGCGGTTTACGACGGCCCGAACGGTTTGTTCTACATTCCGTCTTCGCTTCACGAGGAAGGAAAAAACGTTGATTTGACTCGGTTGCGCGAAGCGGTGAGCAAACTCGAATTGTCTTACGAATACGTCCTCGTTGATTCGCCTCCCGGGCTCAGCGCTGAAGCGCGCGCGTCGATTACTAGCGCTCAAGAACTAGTCATCGTTTCTACGCCGGATCCAGCGGCGTTGATAGACTCGCTTAAGATACGCAAGTTCGCTGAAAAAAACGGCGTGAACGTCATCGGCATCGTGCTAAACCGCGCTACTGGCGACAAGACCGAGATGAAGCCGCAGGATTTGACGAACGTGCTGGGTTTGCCCGTAGTCGCTATTCTTCCGGAGGACGTGGAAGTACGGCGTTCGGCTTCAATGCAGGTTCCAGTCGAAGTTCGCGTTCCCAACTGCGGCTTCTGCAAGGGGTTGCGCGTTCTGGCGGGCGCGTTGACGCACGAGCAGGTTCCTGAAGCTAAAGCCGGAGCTTTTTCCAGCGGTGGCGGCGACTCGTTTTTCAGCCGCATCGGCGCGTTCTTCAAGAAACTCTTCGGCGGGAAATGAAAATAAACCGACAACTAACAAAATAAAGTAAAATAAACTAAACTAAAAAATAAAAATTAGAAAATAAAAAACTGGAATCCGCGCATCGCGTTCAAGCCAATCCTTTGGTTTGTTTTTTGGGAGGTGTTTTTTTGGCTGAAAAAAGGCCGTTCGACGTGTTGAACAACGCGTTGAACAACAACGTTCTCGTCCGCCTTAAAGGCGATGTCGAGGTTCGCGGCACGCTCGCGAGTTTCGACGTGCACATGAACCTCGTGGTTGAAAACGGGGAGGAACTCAAGGCGGGGGAAGTCAAGCGCAAGCTCGGCACCGTTCTCCTTCGAGGAGATACCGTCGTCTTCGTTTCGCCCGCTTGAAGCCGCAGCGATTTCAAAAAAGGTTTTAAATCCCCTAGAAGGCAAAATAAGTAGCTGCGTTTAATCGACGTGGCAGTTTGGGCCTGTAGATCAACGGCTCGCCTTGAACGAACTTTTTTCATCAATCGTTCGCCGCGCGTTATAGATCGCATGCATGGCATGCATGAGGTTGTGGGTTCGAATCCCGCCAGGTCCACTCGGTGTTTTAAATGGGCTTTCCTTTTCTTTTCCGGAAAGCGACTTAGGTCTTGGGCCCATAGTCGAGTGGTAAGACGTTCGCTTGACGTGCGAAGCACTTTTCTTTGGAAAAGAAACCTGCACTAAAGAAACCAAAGACGAGGGCGCAACAGATCAAGGGTTCGATTCCCTTTGGGCCCACTCCCAAAACTAGTTTTCGCTAATGATTTCACTCAAGGCTTATTCGAGGATTATTTCCGCGGGCGCGCCCAGGAATTGCGAAACGAGCGTCTTAAGCGCCAGCGGCGAATCAGGAAGCAAGCGCGCTTCCTCGCGCGGCACTCGAATGTGGAATTCCTTTCCTCCGCTTTTGAATACGGTGTTCACGCCGAGCATGCGCGCGGGACGCAGGATTTCAGCTACTTTGTCGTGCGGCGACGCAGCGTCGTCGATGACTTTCACTTTTTTTCCGAGCGCTTTGCTGACCGCCTTGACGACTTTGCCTTGGCGTCCGATTACCGCTGCTGGCGTGAGCGTGAAAATCAGGACCGCGTCCTTGAGTTCGAGCGCGCGCTCGAAGCCCGCCTGCTCGGAAAGGTTTTCCGAGCGCAACGTTTTCGCTATCTCGAGTTCCGTGCGCGTTACTTCGCCCGCGTCCAGCTTGCGCTGGCACGATGCGCAAAAAGAATTCGTCGCGAGACAAGCGTCGCACACTGGAGTCTTCATGAAAACAATTATGCCTCCTGTTTATTTTAACGGTTTGCCTTTCGCTTCAGCCGCTCGCAACGCGGCGGTTTGCGGCTGCCGGTTCTAAAAAAGAATAACGCGCGGGCGCTGCTTACTTCGTGAGCGTTAGCGTAAGCGAACTGACTTTGCTTGTAGTGCCGTCTTCGTTGGGAAGCATTTCCGTTGCGGCGTCGAAATTCGAGATTTTCATCGACTGCACGAAACGGTTCTTGACGACTTGAGTCACGTCGATTACGCGCGAAATCACTTTTCCCCGCGCCTTGATTTTGACGTGGCTCGCGCCCGCATTGAATTGCGTTACGACTGCGAGAACGTAAGTCATCAACGGCTTTTTGCCTACGAAAATAATGCCTTCGTCGCTGGCGGAACGGGCTTCTCGCGGCGCGCGGCGCGCGGTTTCCTGGAAACCGAGTTCGCGAGTCGATTCGCGCGTCGAATCCGCGTTGGCTGCAGAATCCGGCTTGGCGTTGGCTGCAGCTGGGCTTTGAGCTTCCGGTTTCCGCGCTTCTTGAGTGGCTTGCACTGCTGGATTTTCCATTGTCTGACCCACCTCTTTGACTTGATTGTGTGCTGTTCGTGCAGTTTGTGCAGTTAAGATTGTGCCTTCGTCGCCTTAAAAACCCATTCGTTGCGCTTTGCGTGCCGCTTCGTTTTTTGCTTCGCGCAGTCCTCCAAGCCTCGTTTCAAACGTCGTTCATTCTCGTGCCTTTAAGCACTTTCTCGCTCGCCGCCTCGCGTTCCGCGCCGCGCCCGCGCGCCGCGAGGCGCGCGGCGAGCTGGCGCAGCTTGTTTTCGCGCGAGTGCCACGCTTTGAGCGCTGCGGCGAGCGCGTCGCGCTCGTGCGCGTTTCGCGGAGCGTGCTCGCGAGCCAGAAAGGTTTTTTCTTCGAGGGTGAGCGAATGCGTTGGGTAGTAAAGCAAGGCGCGGAAGGTTGTGGCAACGCGGCGCACTTGCTTGGCGGGCGGGCGCGTGTCGCCCGCGATTACGGTCGGATGAAATTCGGCTACGCGCGCCAAGAACTCTTTTTGCCCCCAGTTGCGCTTGCTTTCGAGCGCGCGCAATCCGCCGTCGTAATCGACGGCGGCGAAAGCGTTTGTGACTCCGAAATCGACTCCCACAATCGTTCAAACCACCTTTCTTTAAACTGCCTTACTTCAAACCGTTTTTCTTTAAACCGCCTTTCGCTTGCTGCTGACGCTATTGCGGCGTGAAATAAAAAAACGAGGGGGAAAGGACTGAAAGGTCCTTTAAACTGTTTAGCCTTTCGCTCCGCGCACGTAAAGCAACGCGTTCAAGAACATGTTGCGCGACGAAATGTCCATGTTCGCCGGGTCGAACGCGAAGTAAAGCGTTTTTCCTGCGAGGAAGCCCTTGCTTTCGACTATAGCGAACGTCGATGGCGCAGTGATTTTTCCGCCGTACGTGTCGACGAGAGCTAGCACGTCGCTGTTCGCGGTCGGTCGCACGTTCGTCAGAGTGCCGTAAAACCCGTAATTCTTTATTCCGTTGAACATCGGGTGGTACGGATCGATTATGCGGAATTTGCCGTCGGCAAACAACTGCGTTCGCCCAGTCGCCTCGTGCATGAACACTCCGCCCCATTCTACGGGCATGACGCTGCCGAGCGTTCCGATGCCGACGTCCCATCCTGCGGCGTTCGGGTCGTCTGTCACGCGCGTGCAAGCGTCGCCTATTACCATGAGTTTGCCTCCGCTATTGGCGCGGTCAGTTATTTCCTTTCGTGCTGGCCTGTCGCACACTTGCGAGCCTTGCACTATGATTATGTCGAAATTCTTTAGCACGCCTGGAACGATGTAGTCTTGCTGGAACGAGCCGGCGTACATTATTCCCGCCAATCGGTAGTCTTCGCTCTTGAGCAGCGTCTCCATCGCAGGCGACGCGTGTCCTACGACCAGGACTTTAATGTTCGGCTTGGGGAATAGCGAACCCACGACGGGAATCGAGCTCAAATCCATCCAACCGAGTTTTCCCGCGATGAAAATCGCGAGTATCACGATGAGTATCAAAGGAATTAGACTTTCCGCGTGACTGCCACCGGAAGCGTATTGACCGCGTCTCTTCATCAATAACCACCCTTTCCTGTTAAGCGCTTACAATTATTGCCCGAACCATATTTATAAACGTATTCTCGGCACCCCTGCGAAGCGTCCTCGCACCGCGAAAGGCGCTAAACGACTTTTAAAACGTTTTAAGGCCTTTTTTAGCACGGCACGAGATAGTCGAGAATGTTCGTTAGCATCGTCGTCGAATTCAAGTCTTCGAGCGGAACCGCGGAATAAACCGATACCACGCGCGTCACGTCCTTCGCTTCGAGCAAGGCGGGATACTCTTTCTTGTTGTATTCGATCGAAGCGACTTTGTCGACGCCAGCCGCGTTTTCCTTTACTTCGACGAATTGCGAAGGCGAAATCTCGAACGAGCTAAGCAGGCCGCGCGCCATCAAGTTTCCGTAATTCAATATGCGCAGCTTGACTGGCGACAACGGCTTGACTTCAGTCGTGTTCACGTATTTTGCTCGAAAAACGTAAGCGAACTGCCCGAAGCCTTGCAGCTGCTTCTGCGCTGCAGTTCCGAGAAAGCCTTTCGCAATGAGTTTTTGCGTGAAATTGTCGATTTCGTCGATTGTCATTTCGTGGTCGAGCGCTTTCTGCAATTCTTTCTTGTCGATTCCGCTCTCGTTGAATTTCGATTCCGGCGTGGTAGCGATCGCCTGCGCGATGTCGATTTGGTCGTAGTACTGACGCGTTCCCGAATCCCCCACCCATAAAACCGTTCCGCCGTTGTCGATGAATTTTATCAGCGCGTTCGATTGCGCGTTCGACATGCTTTTCGCGTGCTCGACTATCGCGAGCTTGTAGCCTTTCAGCATTCCGAAGCTGACGTCCTGCAGGCGAACGGGCTCAAGGTAAGTGTACGGCCGCGTGCGGCGAATCATGTTTTCGAGCGCTTCGGGATCGCCTATTCCGTCTTCGCCGTACACGAGCGCGACTCTCGAGTGCGAGCGCATTATGACGTTGCAGTAAATGCCGCACCAGTTGCCTGGAATCTGCGAGCAGTGAATCCAGTTGTAATTCGTGACGACGACGAGAAGCACGAGAATAAGGACTACTAAAACTATCAGGTGCGGGATTTCGCGCAGCAGGTCTTTCGCTCCGTCGCTCACGACTATTCCCCCTACCTAAATTTTTTCTTTTTTCTCTTTTCTTTTTTCCCGAAAAGTCTCGGAAAGTCTCCGAAAGGTTTTTCTGCAAGCGCGCATTTAAAGCGTTCGCTCGCATAAAAAAATCGCGCGAAAAACAAAGAAAAACAAAACCGGTATAAAAACCGTTGAACGAATTGAACGCAGAAAGCGTGGGGTTTTGGAATGAAGGTGAACGGCAGGCATTACCGAACCGTCTGGATGTGCGGCTCCAGCGTTTACGCGATAAACCAGAACGCGCTTCCCTTCAAATTCAAAATCGTGAAGCTGCGCAACCATCGAGAAACGATTGCTGCGATTAAGGATATGACTGTGCGCGGGGCTGGCGCCATAGGCGCCGCCGCTGGCTACGCTATGGCTCAAGCTTTCCTTCAAGCGCCAGCGAGCCGTGTGACGAGTCGAGCAAGCCGAGCGAAATTCTGGGTTTACGCGAAGCGCGCGAAGCGCGAAATCGAGAAATCGCGCCCGACTGCGCAAAACTTGTTTTACGCTACGAACCGCGTTTACGCCGCCGCTCGCGCCGCCGCTGGCAAAGCGAAGAGTGTTGAAGACGTGGCAAGCATTGCCAAAGCGCGGCGCATCGCCGTGCGCGAAGCGCGGGCGGTTGCGGACGAGGATGCGGCGGCGAGCCGCGCCATAGGCGTTCACGGGGAAAAACTCGTTCGAAACGGCGCGCGAGTTGCAACGCACTGCAACGCCGGGTGGCTCGCTTTCGTGGATTGGGGCACCGCTCTTGCGCCCGTCTACGCCGCTCGCGCGAAAGGCAAGCGCGTATTCGTTTTCGTTGACGAGACGGGGCCGCGCTTGCAGGGAGCGCGCTTGACGGCGTGGGAGTTGCGCGCGGCGGCCGTGCCTCACGCGATTATTTCAGACTCCGCCGGCGCTTACTTCACTAGCAAAGGCGAAATCGATTTGATGCTCGTAGGCGCGGACCGGATTGCGGCGAACGGCGACGCGGCGAACAAAATCGGCACGCTGCAGCGTGCGATTGCTTGCGCTGCTTACGGCGTTCCGTTCTTCGTAGCTGCGCCGACAGCGTCGTTCGACTTGAAGTGCAGGAACGGCGTGCGCATTCCCATCGAGGAGCGGAGCGGGGAGGAAGTTCTTTGCAAGACGGGCGTAGACGAGCGCGGCGTGATGCGCACAATCCGCGTAGCGAACCCGAGCAGCAAGGCGCGCAATCCGGCTTTCGACGTCACGCCAGCGCGACTCATTACGGGAATAATAACGGAGTACGGCGTCATTCGCAAGCCTAACGCGGCGAAAATCAAGGCGTTCTTCGCGAAGCACCGCCCGAAAGCAAAATAAGATGCGAGTTCAAAAAAAGTGGTTTTTTTTGGCTGAAGAATACGTTGGCGTAAAGTTCTCGGTTTCCTTGCGCGGGACGGCACCCGCCATCGCGAGCGACTCGCGCGCAGCTGAATTGTGCGAGTGGTCGCTGCGGTTCCACGATTTGGGAATGCGGCCGGATTACCGCAAGCGAAACGGCGGCACTGCTAGCGCGGGCAACTTGAGCTATAGACTGCGCGAGGGCGAGAACGCATTCGTGATAACGCCTACGGGCGCACCAGCAGTTGGCTTGACGCCGAACGAACTCGTTCTCGTTGATAAAGTCGACGAAGCGCGGCGAGTTGTTTACGCCCGCGGGGGCGCGCGCGGCGCGTCGAGCGGTGCAGCGAGCGTAACGCTCGGGCCTTCGAGCGAGTCTATAATGCACCACGCGGTTTACGCGGCTCGGCGCGACGTTAACGCCGTCTTCCACGGCCATAGCAACGAAATCCTGCGCGGCGCGCAACGCTTGGGTTTCGCTCAAACGCGCAAATTCGAAGAATACGGCACTCTCGAGCTCGCACGGGAAGCGGTTGCGTGTCTCGGCAGGCGCAATTTCTTGGTTTTGAAGGAACACGGTTTCCTCAGCGTTGGCGCGGCGTTGCGCGAGGCTGGAGAACAGGCTATGCGCTTGAGGGAAAAAGCTATTAAATAAGCGCCGCGCGTATTCTATTCCCGTTTTTGCGTTGTTGATTTTTGCTTTTTTGCGGATTGATTTTTCGAGGATTGATTTTGAATGGCTCAGGAT
>JAZDKN010000094.1:0-8754 GCA_043803065.1 Microcaldota archaeon | reverse complement strand
CTTTTCTCCTCTTTCCTATTTTTCCGTCTTCCGCTTTTTCTTGTCTCTTTCCTTCTTTTTTCATCTTCCGCGAAACGTTTCTTCAGGCTGGATGTCCATGCCTTTTTCGCTGTGTTTTCCAGTAAACATTCGGTAAACAGCGCCGCCGAGAGAACTTAATTCAAAGCCGATGTTCCTGCCCGTCTCCTCCCACGCGCTCCTATTCTCCCAAGTCGGGTAAACGCGCACCCTGTAGAGTTCCGGGTGCGGCTTGCGCTTTTGTCCTAGCTTCATCACGAACGGCGCCTCGCCTTGCGCGCTACCGCGCGCTGCGCCGCGAGCGCCGCCTTGCGCTTGCAGAGCGCGGCTGTCGCCGCTTGAATAGTAGTAAAGAACGACTACTAGCGCGGCTACGCACACTACGGCGAACGAGAGCATGTCGCTCATTAGGAAGTAGAACGCTGCGAGCGCGAGCAAAGCGATGACGAACAAATTCAAGTTTAACCGCCCTTGGTTTTTCGGGTTTTTCCGTTTTCAGTTTTCAGTAAGTAATTAATTGCGTCGAGGCGGTTTTAATGCCTTGCGTTTGCGGGTTGAGGGCTTGAATTCGAATTCCTGTCAAAGCGCGGAAGCGCCGCGTCACATGCCGCCGTACTGGTCGGGAGTCGGGTGCTCGGATTCCTTGCGCGAAATCAAGATGAGAATGAGAAACAATCCGCCTACTATCACCCAAAGCCGGTACTCGCCTAAATCAGTGACGTAAACGAGGGCGGCTAGCACGCCGCCTACTGCCGAAGCGGCAATCAAGTACTTGCTTTTACTCGTAACGAGGAGCACGACGAACAATCCAGCCGCTATCCACCACAAGTTGCTCTTGACGGCGAGCAGCATTAGCACGACGATGAAAAGGAAAGTGAAGTCCAAAACTCAAAACCCCTGAAAACTTCTTTTTTAACTTTTTTAGCTTCTTTTTAGTTTTTCTCGCAGTTCGTTTATGCGCGCGCCTTTTAAACACGCTGCGTTCTGTGAAGCGATTTGCATCGCATTCCGCTTCGCTTTCTTCTGCGCCGTCACCTGCCGCGGCCGGCTTTCCAAGGCTTTTCACCCTCGTGCGCGTGCCCGCCTGAAACCAGCCTGAACACCGAACCGAAAACCGAATCGAGAACGTCGCCAGTGCTCTGCATCGTCATCTCCCAAGTGTTGCGGCGCTTGCTCTTCGGCTTGATGCGAATATACATTGATTTCGGAATCTTTCCGACCTTGTTGCGGATTAGTATCTTCTCTTCCTCGTATTCATCCTCATCGTATTCTTCCTCCTCTTCTTCAGCGCTCGCTTGCGCTGCGCGCAACGCCGCGGCGCGCGCTGCCGTTTGCCTGCGGCGCTGGGAATAGTCGAGGACGACGATTATCACGAGCAAAAGGAGGCACGCGACGCCGAGGAAGAAAATGTCCGCGTAAAAAAAGAACAAGGCGCAGGCGAGCAGAAGGAAGTAAGCGAGCGGATTCACGGCGCGACACCCGAAATTTTAACGAAAGTCTTTACGCGCCCTGGGTTTAAAGCGTTTTACCCGAATCGCTCAAGCTACTAGGGAAATCGGGAGGAACCTGAAAAGACGAGAGTATCGGTAGGAACTCGGAAACGCGGGGGGAATCAGGAGGAACCTGAAACTGAAGGGGACGGCAGCCCCCTGCGGTTCGGGGTTCAGAAAGCCTTAAAAACCCGTGGCGTCATTAACGAACACGCAATTCTTTGTTTTTTAATGGCTAATGTGCTTCGGGCGATTCCGACATTCCGCCGAGTTTTTGCATTTTTGAATTCTTGAATTCTTTAATTTTTTGGGTTGTTTAAGCCTTAAGGCGGCGGCAGCACGAATAAAAAACGAGAAGTCGTTTCAGGCGTTTTAAGGCGTTAAAAAGCGTTTTTTGCGTTTGCATTTTTGCTTTTGTATTTTTGCGTTTATTGAATTTCAAGGAGAGTGGTTAGCAATGACTGAAACCGAGAAAACGTTTTTGAAGGGAACCACAACGGTCGGCATCACGTTCAACGGAGGCGTCGTCCTCGCTGCGGACAAGCGAGCTACGATGGAAACGTTCATCGCGGCGAAGGAAGTAGACAAAATCCACGTTATCGGAGACAAAATCGCGATGACGCTCGCCGGAAGCGTGGGGGACGCGCAAGCCCTCGTGCGCATGATGCGCGCGGAAATCGAACTATACAAATACTCGAAAGGAAGCGACATCACCGTTTCAGGCGCCGCGACGCTGCTCGCGAACGTCCTGCAAGGAAACAAGTATTATCCGTACCTCGTCCAACTCATTATCGCTGGTTTCGACGAAAAGCCGCGCTTGTTCGACTTGGACCCGCTCGGCGGGCTTCTTCCCGAGAAATACGTTTCAACCGGAAGCGGCTCGATCACGGCGTACGGGCTCCTCGACGAAAACTACAAGGAAGGAATGGCTGAAGGCGAAGCCGTGCGCCTCGCCGCGAAAGCGGTTGCCGCCGCCATGAAGCGCGACAACGCTACGGGCGAAGGAATCGACGTCGTCGTCATTACGGGCAAGGGCTCGCGCCGAATTCTGAAGAACGAAGTCGCGAACATCATCGCCTGAAAAAAGAAAACACGAAAAACGCGGAAAATGCGGAAAACGCAAGACGCAAAACGCACTGACACGAAACGCGCTGAAACGCACTAGTACTAAAACAATTATTCAGTCAACGTAATCCAGTCAATGCAAGGTGCTTTATTGGTCGCGAACAACGAACACAACAACAAGGACGCCAAAAACATCATTAAGGAACTCCAGAAGCAAATCGAGGAAATCCTCCCACCCCAGTGCGAACTCGCGCGAATCGAAGTCGAAGGCCCGCAAATAGTTCTCTACTTGAAGAACCTCAAATCGTTTTACGAAGACGAGAACCTAATCACGAAAATCGCGGGCAAAGTCCGCAAGAAAGTCTTGCTGCGAACGGATGAGACGGGACTCCACCCGCCTACCGAGTCGCTCGCCTTCATAAAAAGCGCGATTCCTCCAGAGGCGGGAGTGCAGGACATTAAATTCGACCCCGTTTTCCACGAAGTCGTAATCGAAGCCCTAAAGCCCGGACTCGTAATAGGCAAGAAAGGCGTCGTCCTCAAAGCGATTATCATGAACACTGGTTGGAGTCCGCGCGTGCTGCGCTCGCCGACGAGCTCGAGCGAAGTCTCTAAAGCGGTTCGCAGCGCGCTCCTCGTAAACGCGGAAGAACGCAAGAAATTCCTTACCGCGCTGGGAAAGAAAATTCTCGCGCCCAGCCAAGGTTGCGAGTGGATTAAGATTACAGCGCTCGGAGGCTTCAAGGAAGTCGGGCGCTCGTGCATGCTGTTGCAGACGCCTAAAAGCAACGTGATCATCGACTGCGGAATCAACGCGGATACCAGCAACCCGCAAAAAACGTATCCTTACTTGACGGCGATGAATCTCGCTCTCGAGCAAATCGACGCCGTGATTTTGACGCACGCGCACCTCGACCACTCCGGCTTCATTCCGTATCTTTACGCTTACGGCTACGACGGCCCCGTTTACTGCACGCCGCCGACTCGCGATTTAATGGTTCTCCTGCAGCAGGACTGCATCAACGTCATGAACAGCGAAGGCAGCGGCGCGCCTTACGGCGAACGCGAAGTCAAGAAAGAATTGAACCACGTCATCACGCGAGAATACGGCGAGGTAACGGACGTCACGCCCGACGTGCGTTTCACGTTCCACAACGCGGGACACATTCTCGGCAGCGCCATGGTGCACCTGCATATAGGCGAAGGATTGCAGAACATCGTCGTGACAGGCGACTTGAAGTACGGACGAACGAATCTCTTCGACAGCGCGGACACGCGTTTTCCGCGAGTCGAAACGCTCATAATGGAGAGCACTTACGGCAGCCGCGAAGACATCATGCCGCGCCTCGAAGAGTGCGAAGCGCGCCTCGCGCAAACCATTCGCGCGACTGTGGCGCGGCGCGGGAAAACGCTTATTCCCGTTTTCGCGGTTGGGCGTTCGCAGGAAATCATGCTTGCGCTCGAACAACAGTTGCGCAACGACAACGTTTTGTGCTACATCGACGGAATGGGGCTCGAGGCGAGCGCGATTCACACGATTTACCCTGAATATCTGCGGCACAACGTTCAACGCCGCATCCTGCAAAACAATTCGCCTTTCGACTCGCCCATGTTCAAGCGCGCGAACTCGAAGGACCGGAAGGACATGGTCGAGAGAGACGAGCCTTGCGTGATTCTCGCGCCGAGCGGAATGTTGAGCGGCGGGCCGAGCGTTAGCTTCCTCAAACTCATGGCGCAGGACGAGAGAAACGCGCTCGTCTTCGTCGGCTACCAGAGCGCGTTATCGTTGGGAAGAAAAATTCAGGACGGGGCGCGGGAAGTGCCTATTCTCGACGCGGTTTCGAAGAAGCAGGAGTCGCTTAAAATCAATCTCAGCGTGCACACGGTCGAGGGCTTCAGCGGGCACAGTGATTACGCGCAGCTGCTCGCGTTCGCGAAAAACATCAGGCAAAAGCCAGCGCGCGTGATTACGGTGCACGGGGACGAGAACAAAACGGATAATCTCGCGCGCACGATAAACCGAATGCTTCACGTTGAAACGCGCGCGCCCATGAACCTCGACACGATTCGCTTGAGGTAATAACAACGACCACGCGTTTTCAAAGCAGCAAAAGGCCTAAACCCGCCAAACGAGTTTTGCGGCTCGTCATCACCGGCACGCCTGGAACCGGGAAGACGGCTATAGCGAAGGCGCTCGCGAAAGCGAGCGGCGCTAAACTAATTCAAGCCAACGAAATCGTCAAGCGCAAGCGACTGTGGTTCAACCGCGCGGCGCACGAAGCAGACTTAGGCGCGCTCAAAACCGAAATTATTCGAGAAATCAAGGTTGCAAAAAAAAGCGGCGCCGGTTTCGTCGCAGAAGGACACCTGGTTTGCGAGTTCGCGTTGCCTTGCGACGAGTGCGTCGTCTTGCGTTGCGAACCCGCCGCGCTCGCCAGCCGCCTGAAAAAACGCGGCTACCCGCGCCGCAAAATCGCGGAAAACGTGCTTTGCGAAATACTCGATTACTGCTTGATTCGCGCGGAAGAATCTTACGGCACGAAAAAAATCATACAGGTTAACGCTACCAACCGCGTTTCGCCAGCGAAATTGCTCGAAGCGTTGCAAGCGAACGAATTGGGAAAATTGAGGAGCGAGGCGTGCGATTGGAGCCCCCTTTTGCTTGACGAAAGGTTTAAAAAAGCGTTGGGCTTATCATAGCGTTTCCTCCGGCGCTAGCCGAGGGCGTAACCGCGAACGCAGCCGCGAAAGCGCTGCTCGTGCGCCGCTCGCAAAGCGCGTCAAGAGGTGGGACTTTTTGGTGGCCAAGAAGAAACAGGAAGAAGATTTAGACGAAGAAGAAGACTGGGACGAGGACGACGAGTGGGGCGAAGAAGACGAGGAAGAAGAGGTGGAGGAAGGCGACGAATAAAAACGCCTTTAACGCTTTCGCCGCATTTTTTTCATTTCGTGATTTTGCGTTTCTTGTTTTTCGCGGCGCGGGCGCGCGCAAGCGCGCAGCCGCGCCCTGATTATGAACGATTTTCAGGAGGTTTTTTCGGCGGTTAGCGAAGCGGCTGCCGAAAGTCTTGAAAAAGTCTTGAAAGCGTTTATTAATGCGCGGCGCTTGATTTCAAGCGTGGCAAAAAAAACCGCGATCCGCAAAGCGAAAGCCGGAAAAGCGAAGAAAGCCATCAGCGCAGCAGTGCATTTGCGCCGCGACGCTTTCGGGGTAACTCGAAGCGTCACCGCTTTGTGCGACGCTGAACTCATCGGCAGCGTGCTTAAATCGGGCGGGGGGAACGGCTGCGTCATCGACTTGCGGAAATACAAGGCGTTTTACGCTGGCGAGCTCGTCGACGAATCCCGCGCAGCGGAAATCGCTTCGCAAGCGTACAACCTCAACGTCGTTGGAGAAAAAGCTCTTGCCGCAGCGCGCCGCGCTTTCGAAATCAAGAACGTCAAGCGAATCGCGGGCGTGCCGCACGCGCAAGTTTACAGGGTTTAAATTAAAATTAAAGCCAAGGATTTGGTAATCAGATAATCAAAAAGGTGGTTGGATTTTGAAGCAAGCGCTCTTCGCGTTAAGCGTCCTCGCGCTCGTCGCCGCCTTCGCCGCAGCCTATTTCGCTCCAGCGCTCGGCGCGAAAATTCAGTTCTCGCCTCCGTATTATTACGCTTCCGAAGACGCGTTCGGCGCGCTAAACGCCTTCGCGTTCTCATTCCTCTTCTCGCTTTTCTTTTTCGGTTACGGCGGACCCATAGCGATGCTCATCGAAGGCGCGAAGCACGGCTCGTTCCTCGCTAGCGGCGCTACGAGCGCGTTCGACGCGGCTTTCGCGCTTCCTTCGCTTTGCGCGTGCCTCGCGGGAGTCGCGCTCGGGCAAGGCGCGTTGCGCGAGTGGCGCGGGGAAGGAAGTTTTTTCGAGGAGTGGCGTTCCGCCGCAGCGTTTTTCGTTACTGGAATCGTGCTGCTCGGCGTCGTGCTGGTAGCGAAAAGAATTTTGGGCGCTTGAAAAAAATAAAAAGAAAAAAGTCGGAAAAAAGGTTGTTCGCATGATTAATTTCGGTTTGCTTCCTCCGCTGGCGTTCAACGCGCTGCTGTTCATCGACGCGATAGACGGCGTGTTCAGCACGCTCAACGAGCTCGGGTTCGTCGTCCGCATAATCATTTTCTCCTACTTGTGCTACTGGCTTTACATCACTTTCCGCGACGTTCAAACGATTTTCGGCGTGAGCATAATCATAACCGCGTACATCATCTTCATTCACTCGCTTTCGATTACGCTTTTGACGATAATCTTCTTCGTTTTCGTGGTTTTCGGCAACATGCTGCAAATGATTCTAATGTTCGGAGTCCTGCCGTTGCTAGGCTATTCTTGGACGATGCGCGAGGCCGTGAAATCGCCGACTAGCGGTGAAATGGCTTCGATGCAGGCGGCGGCAATGCGCAAAGCCGAGATGGGCATGGCGCTCACCGAGCAGGAAATGCAGATGCTTCAAGGCAACCAGCAAATGGGTGCGGCCGCAGGCGCGATGCCCCAGCAGTCGGAAGCGCGGCTAGCGGGGTTGATGGGTTCTTAAAAAAAATTTTGGTTTTCAAGAACCTGAGTTGAAAAAGAGGTTTAAAAATGATTGACGCGGTCGTTGGAATCGTTGTATTGTCTATCATCGACGACATTATCCAGTGGGCGACTTACTTCTGGTGGATTTGGTTGTTCCTCGTCGGATGGTGGTGGTACAACTGGGCGCGCGAGCACCTCGCATTCTCGCCGTTGTTCGCGCTAGTCGTCGGCGCAATACTCGTTTATTACCTCGTAATCGAACACCCGTTCATAGGAAGCGCGGGAATGGTTTTCTGGGTCGTGCTCACGAGCGGAGTCATTTGGCTGCTGCCGTTCGTAATGCCGTTCCTGACTTTCTGGAAGAAGCCTCCGGGCATGCACGAGATGTAAAAAGCGAAGCAAAAGCGAAGCGGAAAAAGACGTAAAAACAAATAAAAAGCGTAGAAGCGGTGAAAGAGCGGAAAAAGTGAAATAAAAAAACGAAAGCGGAAAGGTGGTTTGGCGTGGCTAGAATCAAAATGCTGACTTCGTACTATCTCCTCGCGCACAAGCGCAGGCAGGAGTGGGCGAACTGGAAGTGGCGCTTGTTCGCGATACTCGTCACGATAATCATACTGTTTTACGTGAACGACTACCTCGCGCGGAACTACTATACGACGGTTTCGTTCGTGAAGCCTAGCGGCGAAGCGGCTGCGTTCGTGCTTTCAGACAAGCTGTTTTACTGGTTCGCTAGCGGAATGATTTTCGGGCTCGTCGTGATGGCAATGATTTACGAAGGCGAATTCATGCTCGCGCTGTTGAAGCTCGCGCGCGGAATCGAAGGCGAGTTCGGAAGAGAAGCGCGCACTGTAGGAAAAGGCATTGCCGACGCCGAGAAAATGATTGAGCGGGAAGTCGAGCGCGACGCGAAAAGCGGAATCGAGCTCATTACGCCCGAGTGGTCGAAGAAGATTCAAGCCGGACTCGCTAAAGCAAGAAAGCGGCAGCAACGGCAGGCGAACGCGACGGGCGCTGCTGGCGCGGAAGGCAAATCAAGGCGAGGCAAAAGAATTTAAAGCAAGGCGAGGCGTTATTACTGCATGAGTTTTTTCCCGTTCATCCCGCTCTTGAATTTCGCTAACGCGTTTTCTCCCGTAATGCTCGACGGTTTCGGGGATGCTTTCGGCTTCGTCGTCTTGATAATCGTTTTCCTTATGCTTTACCGCTTGTTTTATCCCGACATGGTGCAGAACAAGGCGGTTGCGCTCGTAATCGTCGTAATCATCACGGTCTTAGTCGTATACCCGTACCCGTGGTTCATGTACTTCTTGTTTGTCGTCTTGTTCATGTACGCGGTTTTCTGGACGTTCAAGCCTTACCGCTGGTAAAACGCTTTTTTCTTCATTTTTCGCGGGCAGTGAGCGCGAGCGTTCACCACGAACCGTAAATCGCTGCACCGCATGACGGGCACTTCGCGGTGTGGCGCTTCGCATCGACCACGAGCTTGTTTTCCGCAAGGCCGAAGCCAGAGCGGCGCACGATGACTTCGCGGCACTTAGGGCACAATGTGTCGCCAGCGACAGCAAGCGCCGTGTTCCCGAGGTAAACGAACTTCAAGCCTTCCTCCAAAGCGAATTTTTTTGCAGACAGCAGCGCCT